>JAICSG010000476.1 GCA_025937035.1 Thermoanaerobaculia bacterium
GCGTGGAACATCGGCACGATCGCCAGCACGCGGTCGTGCTGATTCAAGGGGATGGCCGCGCCCTGCCCCACGCCCAGGGTGTGGAGGAAGATCGAGCGGTGGGAGTAGACCACCCCCTTGGGATCGCCGGTGGTGCCGGTCGTGTAGCACATGGCCGCGGCGGCCCGTTCGTCGAGCTCGGGCCAGGCGAAGCCGGGGCCCTCGGCGGCGATCAGCTCCTCGTACCGGAGCACCTCTCCGCCCAGGGCTGACGTATCGCCCTCCCCGGCCACGATGATCCGCTCGACCGTCTTCAGCCGGTCCTGGATGCGCGCCAGGACGGGGATCAGCGAGCCGTCCACGATCACCACCTTGTCCTCGCCGTGATTGACGATGAAGGCGAGCTGGTCGGGGAACAGGCGCAGGTTGAGGGTGTGGAGCACCGCCCCCATGCCCGGCACGGCCAGATAGGCCTCCAGGTGCTCCTGATCGTTCCACTGCAGGGTGCCCACGCGGTCGCCAGGGCCGACCCCGAGCCGCCTCAGCGCCGCGGCCAGGCGCTCGGCGCGGCCGGCCACAGTCTCGAAGCTCGCCCGCCGGGGCTCCGCGCCCGTCCAGGTGACGACCTCGCTGTCGCCGTAGATCCCGCGGCCGTGGCGGAAGATGTGCTGCACGGTCAACGGGACTCCATCATGGTGCTGAGCATGAGCAGACTATATCCGTAACGCCCCCTCGCCCCTGCTATCCTTCCCCTCGATGGCCACCCCGGACACCGCCGCCACCGAGCTCCGGCGCGAGGAGGAGCGGATCGAGGCGCGCAGCGGCGTTTTCAAGAAAGAGCTCGGGCTCGTCGACCTCGCGCTCACTCAGATCTTGTTCATCGTCGGCCTCCCCTGGATCGGCGTGGCCGCCAAGCAGGGGCCTTCGCACGTGGTGCTCTGGCTCTTGGCCATGGTTTTCTTCTATCTCCCCTCGGCGGTGGTGGTGATCTATCTCAACCAGATCATGCCGCTCGAAGGGGGGCTCTACCAGTGGGCCAAGCTCGGTTTCAACGAGCTGCTGGGCTTCCTGGTGGCGTGGAACCTCTGGCTGTTCGCCATCCTCAACACCTCCGAGATCGGCCTCCAGGTGACGCAATACCTGCGCTACATCTTCGGGCCGTCCAGCGAGGACCTGACCAGCAGCAGGTGGTTCATCGGCCTGATCAGCTTGGCGATGATCGGCATTCTCGTCCTGCTGACGACGGTGGGGCTCGGCGCCGGCAAGTGGGTGCACAAGGCCGGCGGCGTATTGATGATCGCAACCTTTTCCGCCATCCTGCTCCTCCCCTGGCTGAACGTGGCGCACGGGTCCCTCCCCGCCTACCATCCGCTGGCGATCGAGATGCCCGCCGTCTCGATCCTGAGCCTCAACCTCCTCGGCAAGATGGGGTTCGGCGCCCTGGGCGGCTTCGAGTACGTGGCCATCCACGCCGGCGAGTGCCGCGACCCGGTGCGCGCCATCCGCCGCTCGGTGGCCCTGGCGGCGCCGGTGATCGCGGGGATGTTCATCCTCGGCACCAGCTCGGTGCTGGCGCTGATCCCGCGCGACCAGATCGACCTCATCGCTCCTATCCCGCAGGTGCTGAGCGAGGGGTTCCGTTCGCTCCAACTGGTGATCCCCATCGCCACCCTGACCATCCTGGCCCTGCTGGGGATCCGCATCGCCCAGTCGAGCGTGACCTTCGCGGGCAACACCCGCCTGCCCATGGTGGCGGGGTGGGACCGGCTGCTCCCGGGCTGGTTCACCCGCCTGCACGCCCGCTACCGGACGCCCGTCAATTCGATCCTCTTCGTGGGCGCGGCCACTCTCGTCCTGAGCCTCGCCGGGCTGATCGGGGTGGGGAAGCAGGAGGCCTTCCAGATCCTGTGGAACGCCTCGGGCCTCTTCTACGCCCTGACCTACGTGGTGATGTTCGCCATCCCCCTCTTCGGCCTCCGGGGCGTCCAGCCGCGTCCGTCCCTCTGGCTGAGGCTCTGCGCCCTCTCCGGCCTCCTGATGACCCTCCTCTACGTGGCCGTCTCGGTCGTCCCTCTCATCAACGTGGAGAGCCCGCTCCTCTTCGCCCTCAAGATCTCGGGGCTGATCGCGGTGACGAACGTGCTGGGACTGGGGATCTACCTTGCCGCGGCCCGGCGGCGGGGGGCGGCCGGATAAACCTCCACCCTCCCGTTGTCATATGCTCTCGGGTTGGCGGGGCGAGCCCGCACGGAACCGAGGAGGAGGCAACGGGAATGAGCAAGCCGTATCAGGCTCCACTCAACTGGTACACGGGTGGAGAGGCGGATAGCGACGTCAACGAGACCGAGGAGTGGCTGACCGCGTTCGAGCAGGTGGTCCAGATCGAGGGGCGGGAACGGGCCTGCTTCCTCCTCAAAAAGCTGCTGGAGAAGGGGTACGAGACGGACGTCGTCCTCCCCTTCACGGGCAACACCCCCTACATCAACACCATCCCCAGGAGCGAGGAGCCGGCCTACGGCGGCGACCGCGCCCTGGAGCGCCGCATCAAGAGCATCGTCCGCTGGAACGCCATGGTGATGGTGGTGCGGGCCAACAAGAAGTTCTCGGGCCTGGGCGGCCACATCTCGACCTTCGCCTCGGCGGCCACCCTCTATCAGGTCGGCTTCCACCACTTCTTCCGCGGCCGCGGGGAGAGCGGGTTCGACGGCGACATGGTCTACTTCCAGGGGCACGCCTCGCCGGGCATCTACGCCCACGCTTTCCTCGAGGGCCGGATTTCGATCGAGCAACTGGACAACTTCCGGCGCGATCTGGAGCCGGGGGGCGGCCTCACCTCCTACCCCCATCCCTGGCTGATGCCCGGCTTCTGGGAGTTCCCCACGGTCTCGATGGGCCTCGGGCCGATCTCCGCCATCTACCAGGCCAAGTTCAACCGCTACCTGCGCAACCGCGGCCTGCGCGACCCCCAGAACCGGAAGATCTGGGCCTTCCTGGGCGACGGCGAGACGGACGAGCCGGAGACCCTAGGCGCCATCACCCTCGCCTCCCGGGAGAAGCTGGACAACCTGATCTTCGTCATCAACTGCAACCTCCAGCGTCTCGACGGCCCGGTGCGCGGCAACGGCAAGATCATCCAGGAGCTGGAGACCGCCTTCCGCGGCGCCGGCTGGAACGTCATCAAGGTGATCTGGGGAGGCGACTGGGACCCGCTGCTGGAGGCGGACAACACCGGCCTGCTGATCCAGCGGATGAACGAGACCCTGGACGGCGAGTACCAGAAGTACGTCGTCGAGTCGGGCGATTATTTCCGCCGCGAGTTCTTCGGCAAATACCCGGAGCTCCTGGGTCTGGTGAAGAATTACTCGGACGAGCAGCTCCACGCCCTGCGGCGCGGCGGCCACGACCCGGCCAAGGTCTACGCGGCGTTCAAGGCCGCCGTCGAGCACGAGGGGGCCCCGACGGTGATCCTGGCCAAGACGGTCAAGGGGTACGGCCTCGGCGAGGCGGGCGAGGGGAAGAACGTCACCCACCAGCAGAAGAAGCTCACCGAGGACGAGCTGCGCCTCTTCCGCGACCGCTTCGACATCCCGGTCACGGATGCCGAGATGCACGACGCGCCCTACTACTGCCCGCCCGAGAACAGCCCGGAGATCCAGTACCTCCGCGAGCGCCGGCGGGCCCTGGGCGGGCCGGTGCCGGCGCGGCGGGTGCGCAAGGAGCCGCTGGCGATCCCCGAGGGGAACGACGTCTGGGGGCGCTTCTTCGAAGGGGTCGACCGGGACGTCTCGACCACCATGGTGTTCGTCCAGATGCTGACCCAGCTCCTCAAGGACAAGGAGATCGGCAAGAAGATCGTCCCCATCGTGCCGGACGAGGCGCGCACCTTCGGCATGGAATCGCTCTTCCGCCAGTTCGGCATCTACTCCTACGTGGGCCAGCTCTACGAGCCGGTCGACAAGTCGATGCTCCTCTACTACCGCGAGGTCAAGGACGGGCAGATCCTGGAGGAGGGGATCACCGAGGCGGGCTCGATGGCGTCGTTCATCGCCGCCGGCACCTCCTACGCCACCCACGGGATCGACATGCTCCCGTTCTTCATCTTCTACTCGATGTTCGGCTTCCAGCGGGTGGGGGACCTGATCTGGGCCGCCGCCGACCAGCGCACCCGCGGCTTCCTGCTGGGCGCCACCTCGGGCCGCACCACCCTGATGGGCGAGGGGCTCCAGCACGAGGACGGCCACAGCCACGTGCTCGCGAGCGTGGTGCCCAACCTGCTCGCCTACGATCCCGCCTTCGCCTACGAGCTGGCGGTGATCATCCGCGACGGCATGAAGAGGATGTACA
>JAICSG010001167.1 GCA_025937035.1 Thermoanaerobaculia bacterium
CCTCGACTTCTCGGGCTACAAGCCCGGCGACCACGTCTATCTCCACAACCTGCTCCAGCAGCTCAACGGCGCCGGGCCCAGCGGCGCCTACATGGATTTCGACGATCCCGAGAGCAACCTCATGCGCTTCGACGTGGTGCCGCTCACGGCCCCCGACAAGAGCCGCATCCCAGATCAATTCCGCCCCTGGCCGCGCGTCGACCTCTCCAAGGTCAAGCGCGAGCGGATCTGGACCTTCGATTACGAGGGGGGGCTCTGGACGATCAACGGCCAGGTGATGGACCCCAACCGCGTGGACGCGGGAATCGATCAGGGGAGCGCCGAGATCTGGACCTTCCGCAACGGCGGACGCAACTGGTCGCATCCGATCCACAGCCATTTCGTGGAGTTCCTGTTCCTGGAGATCAACGGCCGGCCGTACCGCGAGGACCTGATCCAGGACATCGGCGCCCACGACGCCCGCGGCCGGGACCTCGATCTCAAGCCGCTGCTGGGCACGCTGCCAGGCAAGCCGCCGGGCACGCGCTCGCCGGTCGACAGCTTCATGGGCGGCCGGCGGCGCGACGTGGCCATCCTGCTGCCCAGCGACGAGCTCAAGGTCTACATGGTCTGGCCGGACTTCCTGGGCAAATACGTGATGCACTGCCACAACGTCGTCCACGAGGACCACGCGATGATGATCCGCTGGGACATCGTGGAGCCGGGAAAAGGTTTCGATCAGCCGCGCTCGGCGGACGCGGTGTACGCGCCGCCCCCCGAGAGCCCGCCCCACGTGGAGATCCGGCCGGCCAATCCGGCGCAGGCGGACGGCCCCTCGCCGCCGCCGGTGCCGCCGGAGGAGAAATGACGATGAGCGACCGCCTGGAAGACTGCAAGCGCCCGGCCCGCGGACCGGACGCGGAGCGCATCCCGAACCACGTGGTGACCACCCACGCGGGAGCCCGGGCGCTCTTCTACGACGATCTGATCGCCGGCAGGACGGTCATCCTGCATTGCATGTCCATTGCCACGGAGCCCGCCTACCGCACGGTGGAGAGCCTGGCGCGCGTGCAGCGCCTGCTCGGGGGACGGATGGGGCGCGACGTGTTCTTCTATTCGCTCACCGTCGATCCCGGGCGCGACACGCCGCGCGCCCTGCGCGAATTCGCCGCCCTTCAGGGCGCCGGTCCCGGGTGGAGCTTCCTCACCGGCGAGCCCGAGGCCCTGCTCGATCTCAAGGCGCGGCTCTTCTCGCACGGCCCCGGCCACGTCCACGGGATGGAGGGCGTGGACTGCGCGATGGCGATGTTGCGCTACGGCAACGCCGCCGTGGGGCTCTGGGGGGCGGTCCCCGCCCGGACCGGCCCGGAATGGATCGTCCAGCGCCTCGCGTGGATCGAGTCGCGCGAGCATCCGGTGGGACCGCCGCGGCGGCGCGGCCCGGCCCCGTTGCGGGCATGAGGAGGAGCCGATGAAGTCTTGCCACCGCGACACGATTGCCCGGCTCGGTCTGGCGCTGGGCCTTCTCGCCCTGCCGTCGAGCGGAGAGCCTCCGGCCCCGCCACACCCTCATCCGCCGCCGGCCATCGAATCGCAGCTCAGGACGCTGGAGCCGCCCCGGCAACCGGCGGCGCCTCAGGCATTGACCGTACCGCCCGCGCCGGGAGCTCCGGGCTGGACCTACCTGCCCTGTCCGTTCGCGGGCTCGCCGTCCTATCCCGATCTGCCGGGCG
>JAICSG010000355.1 GCA_025937035.1 Thermoanaerobaculia bacterium
CGAGCGCCACGGCGAGGTTGAGGGGGGCGAAGGTCCACGGGATCTCGAACCCCCGGGTCACCACCCCCCAGGCGAGCGCGGTGCCGCCGATGGCGCCGATGATTCCGGCCACCAATCCCACCAGGGCATATTCCACGGCGAAGGTCGCGGCCACCCCGCGCCGGGTCATCCCCAGGGTCTTGAGCAGCGCCACCTCGCGCCCCCGGCGGGCCGAGCCGGCGCTCACCGCTCCGGCCAGGATGGCGATTCCGGCCACCACCGTGAAGCCGCCCAGAAAACGGATGCCCAGGCTGATCCGGCGCAGCACCTTGAGCACCTTGTCCAGGATCTCGCGGATGCGCAGGAAGGTGACGTTGGGGAAGCGGGCCGCCAGCAGGTCCTGCATCCGCTGCTCGCTCCCCCTGGGCAGCCGGGCCACCGCCAGCCGCTGCTGCGGCGCCCCTTCGAGCACGCCGGGCTCGACCACCAGGAAGAAGTTGATCCCGAACGTCTGCCAGTTGACCGTGCGCAGGCTGGTGACCTTGAGGTCGACCGGCACCCCCTGGATGTTGAAGCTGAGCGTCGAGCCCAGATGGACGCCCAGCTCCTTGGCGAACTCAGCCTCCAGGCTGACCTCGGCGTGGGCCGGGTCGCTCCAGAGGGAGCCGGCCACGATCTTGTTGTCCTTCGGCAGCTCCTTCCTGTAGGTGAGCCGCTGCTCCCGGGTGAGCGCCCAGCGCTCCCGGCGCCTCCCTCCTCCCTCCTCCCCCTGCCTCGGCTCACCCTCCTGCGCCTGGAGCTTCTCGACGGGGACGCCGTCGATCGCCGAGAGGCGGGCCATCACCACCGGCACCGATTCGATCCCCTGCGCCCCCTGCTGCCGGAGGAGCGACTCCACCCCGGGCCACTGGGCCGGCTGGATGTCGATCAGGAAGGCGCTGGGGGCGTTGGTGGGGAGCTCCTTCTCGAGCTGGCCGGTGATCCGCCGCTCGACCAGGGACATGCCGAGCACCACCAGCACCCCGAGCCCGAGGGCCACGATGGCCCCGCTCGCGGCGGCGCCGGGGCGGGCCAGGGCGGCGACGCCGTGCCGCAGCCAGGGGCGCAGGGAGAAGAGGTCGCGCGGCAGCCGGCGGACCCCCCAGGAGACCAGGAAGGCCGCGGCGGCGAGCGCCGCCGTCACCAGGGCCACGCCGCCCGTGAACTGCAGGCCGAGCCGGGCCGAGCCGGACTGGAAGGTGGCCAGCCCCCAGATTCCCACCGCCAGGGCGAGGATGGTGGCCACGCTCACCCAGCGGTGGCGGGGGAGGGGCTCGGCCTCCCGGCGGAGCACCCGCGCCGGCGGGACCCGCAGCACGGCCGAGAGCGGCGGCAGGCTGAACAGCAGCGCCACCCCCACCCCGAGCCCCAGCCCCCGCAGCAGGGCGGCGGGCTGCCAGGGGCGGATCAGCGCCACCGGGATCAGGTCGGGGAAGAGGCGCGGGAGCACCATCTGGACGGCGACCCCCGCGAGGATCCCCACCAGGCTGCCGGCGAGCCCCAGGAGGATCGTCTGCCCGAGATAGAGGGGGAAGATCTCGCGCGGGCGCATCCCCAGACACTTGAGGATGGCGATGGCGTCCAGCCGGCTGGCGAGCCAGGCCCGCACGCTCTGGGCCACCCCGATCCCCCCGATGAAGAGCGAGAGGAGGGCCACCAGCCCCAGGAAGCGCTCCACCCGGGAGATATTCCGTTGCAGGGCGGGCTGCGACTGGCGGTAGGTCTCCACCCGGTAGACGTCGCCGGGAGGGAGGGCCAGCCGCAGCCGGTCGGCGATGGCGTTCAGCTCGGTGGCGGGGGCGCCGCCCGGCAGCTTGACCAGCGCCTTGTAGCTCATCCGGCTCCCCTGGTCCTCCAGGCTGGTGCGGGCGAATCCCCGGCCGGAGAGGAAGACCCGGGGGCCGAGGGTGAAGGAGACGCTGACCCGGTCGGGCTCCGAGAGCACGACGCCGGCGATCCGATAGCCCTGACCGCCGATCTGGAGCGTGTCCCCCACCTTGAGCCCCAGATGGGCGAGGAGGTCGGAGGCGACGACTGTGGTCTCGGGGGTCAGGAGCTCGTTCAGGGGCTTCCGCGGGCGCAGCTCCAGCTTGCCGTAGAAGGGATAGAAACCCTCGATCACCTTCAGCTCGACGAGCTGGCTGGATCCCGGCTGGCCGTTGCGGGGCGGGGCGGCGGCCACGGTGACCGTCTCCTTGACGTCGGTGCGGCGGGCGCCCGGCAGGTCGGTGATCGCCGCCAGCACCGCGGCGGGGAGGGGCTGGTTCCCCTGCACCGCGAGGTCGGCCGCCAGGAGCTGCCGGGCCTCGCGGCGGATGCCATCGCGCAGGCTGGCCGAGAGCCCGGCGACCGCCACCACCGCCGCGACCCCCACCGCCAGGCAGGCGATGAAGAAGGCGAGCCGCCCCCGGGAGCCGCGCGATTCGCGGGCCAGGGCGCGGACGTAGAAGCCGAGGCTCATGCCGGGACCTCGGCCGGAGCCGGGACGGCCGCCCCCCGCTCGTCGCGCTCCACCCGGCCGTCGCGCAGGTGGATCTGGCGGCCGGCGAGGGCGGCCACCGCCGGATCGTGGGTGACCAGCACGAGGGTGGTCCCCTCGCGGGCCCGCAGCTCCAGGAGCAGCTCCAGGACGCGGCGGCCGGTGGCACCGTCGAGGTTGCCGGTGGGCTCGTCGGCGAGCAGGATCGGCGGCCGGGCGGCGAAGGCGCGGGCGAGAGCCACCCGCTGCTGCTCGCCGCCGGAGAGCTGGCTGGGATAGTGATGGCCGCGGTCGGCGAGCCCCACCGCCGCCAGCAGCTCGTCGGCGCGGGCGAACGGGTCAGGGAGGCCCAGCAGCTCGATGGGGAGCAGCACGTTCTCGCGCGCGGTGAGGTTCGAGAGGAGTTGGAAGCTCTGGAAGACGAAGCCGATCTTCTTGCGGCGCAGCAGGGCGAGCTCGTCCTCCGACATCGCCTGGATGGGGGAGCCGTCGATCCGGATCTCTCCGGAGGTGGGGCGGTCGAGGCCGGCCATCAGGGCGAGCAGGGTCGATTTGCCGCTCCCCGAGGGACCGAGGACGGCGACGAGCTCACCCGGCTCGATCGCCAGGTCGACGTGGTCGAGGATCGTCAGCTCCCGGTCCCCCGAGGGGAGGCGGCGGGTGAGCTGGCGCAGCTCAATGCGGGGTTGGGTCATGGGAAGTCTGTACGCGGGTTTGGGGTTGTTCTCAAGGTGAGAAACGCTGCCACTGCCGCCTTACGTGAGGGTGGAGGAGGCATCGGTCATCGGTCATTGTCGTGAGGAAGGTTTCTATGTGGCGAAAGCTCGCAACTCTCGCTCTGGCGCTGGTTATTCCCTCCCTTGCTGCCTGCGGAGCCCAGGCCTCCGACGAGGCTCCGCGGGAGGCGCGCCGGGCGGTTCCCGTTTCCAATCCGGCTCCGGCGGCCCATCCCGCCCCGGCGCCCGCTCCGGCCGTGGCGCCGCCGCTGGTCGTGTTCCTGGGAGACAGCCTGACCGCCGGCCTCGGCCTGGACGAGAGTCAAGCTTACCCCGCGCTCCTCGACCGCCAGCTCAACCAGGAGGGGAAGGCGGTGCGGGTGGTCAACGCCGGGGTGAGCGGCGACACCACGGCCGGCGGCCTATCCCGGCTCAACTGGCTGCTCGGCCAGCACCCGGACGTGCTGGTGGTCGGCCTGGGGGCGAACGACGGCCTGCGCGGCCTGCCCCTGACCGAGGTCGAGTCCAACCTCCGTGCCATCATCCGCCAGTCCCAGGCGGCGGGCGCGCGGGTCCTGCTCCTCGGCATGCGGATCCCCCCCAACTACGGCCCCTACGCCGACCAGCTCGCGGCCCTTTATCCGAAGATCGCCAAGGACATGGACGTCCCCCTCGTCCCCTTCCTGCTCGACAAGGTGGGCGGCATCCGCTCCCTGAACCAGGCGGACGGCATCCACCCCACGGCCAAGGGGCAGGAGATCGTGGCCAGGAACGTGCGGCCGTATCTGGAGAAGGTGCTGGCGGAGAAACCGGCCTCTCAGAAGGCGGCGGGTGCGCGCTGACCTTACAAGGACCAGAACACGGACTCTCACGGACTCCAAGGACACTGCTGGGCTTGGTTTACTGTCCTTGAGAGTCCGTGTTCAGTCCGTGTCAGTCCCCTCCCCCTTCGCCGTCTCCCACAACGCATCCATTTCCTCCAGCGTGGCCTCGGCCGCGGTCTTTCCCTGGGCGGCTAGGCCCTCCTCGATCTTGGCGAAGCGCTGGCGGAACTTGCGGTTGGTGCCGGCGAGGGCGGCCTCGGGGTCGACCTCCAGCTTGCGGGCGAGGTTGGCGACGGTGAAGAGGAGGTCCCCCACCTCCTCGCGCACGGCGTCCTTCTCCCCTCGGGCGAGGGCCTCCCGGAGCTCCTCGATCTCCTCCTCGGCCTTGTCGAGCACCGGCGCGGCGTCCGGCCAGTCGAAGCCGACGCCGGCCGCCTTCTGGGTCAGGCGGTAGGCGCCGAGCAGGGCGGGGAGGGAGGTGGGGACCCCGGAGAAGAGCGACTCTCGTTTCGGCTCCTTCTGCAGCTTGCGCCGCTCCCAGGCCTGGCGCACCGCCTCGGCGTCGGCCAGCGCCTCACCTCCGAAGACGTGCGGGTGGCGCTCCACCATCTTGCGGTGGACGCGGTCGATCACCTGTGAGAGTCTGAAGGCGCCGGCCTCCTCGGCGAGGCGCCCGATGAAGGCGACCTGGAAGAGCATGTCCCCCAGCTCCTCGGCCAGCTCGTCCCAGTCGCCGCCGTCGATGGCTCCGGCCAGCTCGTGCGCCTCCTCCAGGAGATAGGCGCGCACGTCCGGCAGGGTCTGCTCGCGGTCCCAGGGGCAGCCGTCCGGGGCGCGCAGGCGGGCGACGAGGTCGACGAGCTTCTGGAGGTCGGGATTTTCTGGTTTTTCAGACATCGGGGGTCCGACGTGTCGAACGAGAAGAAAGAGCTCAAGGTCACCGACAAACGGATGTTCACGCCCGAGGGCGATCTGAAGGAAGAGTACCGGTTCCTCAACGAAAAATCGACCTCGGCGGCCCCGGCGGAGCCCGCCCCTCGCCCCGAGCCGCCACGGTCCGAGCCCCCCCGGGTGGCGTCCCCCGGCGAGGCGCC
>JAICSG010001035.1 GCA_025937035.1 Thermoanaerobaculia bacterium
CAGCACCGCCCAGACCGCGCTCCAGGCCGCCAGCTCCTCGCGGCCGGGCAGGCGGCCCGCCCGGAAGACCTTGATCGCCCTCTCCATGAAAGGCGCCACGGTCTCAAGCTCCTCGTCGCCGCTGAGCTGGATGAGATCGAGGCCGACCCTCTCGACGGTCTCCGCGATCTCCTCTGGAGAGGCATTCACGAAGACCCCCACCAGCGGCACCCGGCCGCGCGCGGCGTCCGCGACCTCCCGGGCCCGTTCGAGGGTCAGGAACCTGGGGCTGGCCGGGTAGAAGTTCAACCCCAGATAATCCGCCCCCATTTCCACCGCCGCCAGAGCGTTCGACGGGTCCGTGACACCACAGATCTTGACCTTGACCGCCATCTCAGGCCTCCGCTCCGATCAGCAGCCCCCGGAGGGCGGCCGCGGGGTCCCCGGCCTTGAGCAGAGTCTCGCCAATCAGGAAGGCGTCGAAGCCGCTCTCCGAGAGCAGGGCCACGTCGAGCGCGTCGCGGATGCCGCTCTCGGCCACCTTGACCGCCTCGCGCGGCAGCCCGGCCAGCAGCGAGATCGAATTCTGGAGATCGACGTCGAAGGTACGGAGATTCCGGTTGTTGATCCCCACCATCTCCCACGGCTCGCCGCCGAGCTTGGCGATGTCGTCCGCGTCGTGGGTCTCGACCAGCGGCACCAGCCCCATCCCCCGGGCCAGGCGGGCGTAGCGCGCCATCTCCTCCGCCTCGTAGAGGGCGGCGATCAGGAGGATGGCGTCCGCCCCCGCGTCCCGGGCCCAGAGGAGCTGGACGGGATCGACGATGAAGTCCTTGGCGATCGCCGGCAGCCCCGAGGCCTGGCGGCAGGCGGCCAGGAGCTCGTAGCTCCCATGGAAGAAGTCCGGCTCGACCACCACCGAGAGCGCCGCCGCGCCGTTCTCCGCGTAGAGGCGGCCTTGAGCGATCGGATCGACCTTGCCGTGCAGCGAGCCGAGCCGGGGGGAGCCCATCTTCACCTCGGCGATGATCGCCGGGTCCCGCCGCCGCGCCCGCAGATGGCCCAGAAAGGCGTTGTTCGAGGGGGTTCGAGGCGTGCCCTCGGCCCAACCCGAGGCATCGGCGCCGCCCGCCTCGGCGATCCGCTGCCGGCGGCGCTCGACGATGCGCAGGAGGATATCGGGCGGGCTCATCCGTTGAACCCCCTCAGCTCCTCGAGCTTCTTCGCCGCCGCTCCCGAGGCGAGAGCGTCGCGGGCGATCCCGACCCCCTCCTCCAGGCTGGCGGCGATGCCGCTCACGTAGAGGGCGGCCCCGGCGTTGAGGGCCGTGATCTCGGCCAGCGCCCCCGTCTCGCCGCCGAACACGCGGTGCACGGCCTCGGCGTTCTCCTCGGGGGTGCCGCCGGCCAGCTCGTCCTGATGGACCCGGCGCAGGCCGAAGCGCTCCGGCTCCAGATCGAACAGCCGCACCTCGCCGTGCCGCACCTCCGCCACCCGGGTACGGCCGGTGGTGGTGATCTCGTCCATGCCGTCGCCGTGGACCACCAGGGCGTGCTCGGCCCCGAGGTCGCGCAGCACGTGGCCGATCGGCTCGACCAGACTCTCCGCATAGACCCCCATCACCTGCCGCCGGGCCCCGGCCGGGTTGGTCAGGGGACCGAGGACGTTGAAGATCGTGCGCATCCCCAGCTCGCGGCGGACCGGCATCACCTCGCGCATGGCCGGGTGGAGCAGGGGTGCGAAGAGGAAGGCGATCCCCACCGCGTCGAGCGTGCGGCCGGCCGTCTCGGGATCGGAGTCGATCTTCACCCCCAGGGCGGCCAGCACGTCGGCGCTGCCGGACCTGCTGGAGACCGAGCGGTTGCCGTGCTTGGCCACCGGCGCCCCGGCCGCCGCCGCCACCAGGGCCGCCGCGGTCGAGATGTTGAAGGTCCCCCGGCCGTCCCCTCCCGTGCCACAGGTGTCGACCAGCCCCTGCCGCTGGTGGGGGATGGGGATCGCCCGCTGGCGCATGGCGGCGGCGGC
>JAICSG010000632.1 GCA_025937035.1 Thermoanaerobaculia bacterium
CTGGTCCTGGTCCGGGATGAGATTGAGAACGCGGGCGATGGTCTGGTGGTGCACGGCAAGGCCTCCCTTCGGGAAGGATTCTATACGGGCCGCCGGATCGCCACGATCGTCTCGTCCTCCAGGAGATAGCCGGCGTCGGACCAGGCGTCGAGCCCCCCTTCCAGGGGACGGACCCGGGTGAAGCCTTTGTCCATCAGAGCGCGAGCCACACGGGCCGCGGAGGCTTCGCTCGGTCACGTACAGTAGAGGACGATCTCGCGGTCTCGGGGGAGATCGCCCAGCCGGGCGTCGATCTCGTCGATCGTCATCCTCATCGCGCCCGGGATGCGCCGCGGATCGTGCAGGTGGGCCGAGCGGTTGCGCACGTCCACGATCTGCGGCGGATTGCCGGAATCCATGAGCTTCTTGAGCTCGGCGGCCGAGATGCGGGCCAACTGCAGGATCTTGGTGACCCGCCGCCGCTGCCACCACTTCCACAGGATCACCAGCGCGAGACCCACCGCCAGCACCACGCCGGCCCAGAATCCCAGGTCCTCCAGATGCTTGAGCAGTTGGTTGACGGCGTGGTGGAAGACGTACCCGAGCGTCACTCCCGAGCCGAGCCAGAGCAGGCTGCCCAGGGCGTCCCAGAAGAGGAAGGAGATCAGGGTCTTGTTCATCGCCCCGGCGAGCGGCGGCGCGATGGTGTTGTAGCCGGGGATGAATTTCGCGTAGAGCAGCGACGGCATGCCGGCCCGTTCGAAGAGGTCCTCGGTGCCGCGGACGCAGGAGTCGGGCGAGAGCGAGAGGCGGCAGACCGTGCGCAGCACCCGGTGCCCCTGCCAGCGGCCGATCAGGAACCAGACCGTGTCCGCCAGCAGCGAGCCGAGGAGGGCCACGCCGAGCACGGGCCAGAGGTCCATCCGCCCCCGCTGCGCCAGGGCGCCGGCCACGATCAGGGTCGGCAGGGCCGGGATCGGGACGCCGACCTGCTCCAGGAAGACGTTGGCGAAGATGAGGGCGAGGCCATAGCGCAGGAGGTGGATGGTGAGCTCGTGCATCGGGAGGATTGTGGCACGGTCCGCCCGGCCCGCGTCGGGTCTCCCCACTGTAGAGACGCCCCGTGGGGCGTCTCCTCGGGTGGGATCGTCTCCTCCGCTCCGGAGACGCCCCACGGGGCGTCTCTACAGAGGGGGAGAGGCCTTGCCCCGCTTGACATCCCGCCCACCCCCCGGGTTAAGCTTCAAACCCTGACTGGAATCTCGATGATGCGCCTGAACGACCTTCGCCGCTCCAATGTCGCCGCCAAGGCTTCCACCGCCTGGGCTTGGCGTGGCCATCATCATCATTCCGTGAGCTGAGCCGGGACTTGTTCCCGGCCTTACGGACCCGGGACGAGAGACCGCCTGCAGCCTGAACGCCTCCTCCTTCCGGGTCCCGGAAGGAGGTTTTCCGTTTTGGAGAGATCGCCAGCCGAAGGACGCCGCGCCACCCTGGTCGCGACCGTCACCACCCTCCCGGAAGGGAGCGCCGTACCCCTCGTCGCCGATCTGGAGGGGGTCGACTGGCTGGAGGTGCGGGCCGATCTGGTGGGCGATCTCGACGCCGGGCGGCTGGCCCGGATCTTCCCCGGCAAGCTCCTCTACACCCTGCGCAGCCGGTCTGAAGGCGGTGCCTCCGAGAGCTCGCCCGAGCGCCGGCGCAAGCGGCTGATCGAGGCCGCCGGCCGCTACGATCTGGTGGACCTGGAGGCGGCGCGCGATCTCAGCTCCGACGTGCTGGCCGCCGTCCCGCCCGAAAAAAGGGTGATCTCCTGGCACGGTCCGGCCCCGGGGATCGACGGCCTCACCGCCACCTTCGAGAAGATGGCCGCCTTCCCCGCGGCGCTCTACAAGCTGGTGCCCACGGCCGAGCGGCCGGGGGACGAGGTGCCGGCCCTGCTGCTGCTCGCCTCGCTCGGCCGCCGCGACGTGGCCTGCTTCGCCGTGGGCCCCGGCGGCGCCTGGACGCGGCTGATCGCCCCCCGGCTCGGCGCCCCCGTGGTCTATGGCGCGCTGGGGGAGGTGCCGGGCGCCCCGGGGCAGATCTCGATCGAGCGATTGCGGCGCGATTACGGCCTCCCCGAGCTGCCGCCCATCGAGGCGCTGTTCGGCATCGTCGGCAATCCCGTCACCCACTCGCTCTCCCCCCGCATCCACAACACCGCCTACCGGACCCTCGGCATCCCGGCCGTCTACCTGCCGTTCCACACCGAGTCCTTCGGCGACTTCTGGCTGGAGGTGGTGGAGAACGCCGGGCTGGAGGCGATCGGTCTGCCCGTCCGCGGGCTCTCGGTGACCGCGCCGTTCAAGGAGTCGACCCTGGCCGTGGCGGGCGCGGAGAGCCCCATCGTCAGCCTGATCGGCGCCGCCAACACCCTGGTCTGGAATCAGGGGGTCTGGGAGGCCGAGGCCACCGATCCGGACGGCGTGGTGCTGCCGCTGCGGGATCGCGGGATCGACATCACCCACCTGGAGGCGGCGGTGGTCGGGGCCGGCGGCGCGGGACGGTCGGCGGCGGCGGGGCTCGACCGGGCCGGGGCGAAGGTGACCCTGTTCAACCGCGATCCGCACCGGGGACGGAGCTCCGCCGATCACCTCAAGGTCCC
This sequence comes from Thermoanaerobaculia bacterium, assembly GCA_025937035.1. Lineage (GTDB taxonomy): Bacteria > Acidobacteriota > Thermoanaerobaculia > Multivoradales > UBA5704 > DATARR01. The sequence continues at coordinate 2,627 of JAICSG010000632.1, forward strand.
CTTCCGGCCACTGCCGGAGCTCGATCCCTCCGCCTTCGATCTGCTGGTCAACGCCACCTCCCTGGGCCGGGGCGAGGACGACCCCCTGCCGTTCGCGGTCGACCGGCTCCGCCCGGGCGCGGTGGTGATCGATCTCGTCTATCTGAAGGACCGGTCCACGCGGCTGCTCGCCGAGGCGGCGGCGCGCGGGGCGGTGGCCATCGACGGCCGGGAGGTGCTGGTGGATCAGGCGCGCGGGCAGTTCCGGATGATGACCGGCCGCGATCTGCCGCTCAACCTCGCCCGCCGGGCCGCCGGTCTGGACGCTGGTATGGAGATAATGCCATGAGGGTCTCGGCCGCGCTTCCCACCGGGGTCGCCGCCCTGCTCTTCGAGAGCGCCCGGCGGCGGCGGGACGCCGAGGAGCGGCTGGTGGCGCGCCTGCGCGAGGCGGGCTACTCCGAGGTGATCCTCCCCATCCTCGACTACCTGGAGCCCTACGAGGCGCTGCTCACTCCGGCCACCCGCGGCGAGCTCTACCGCTTCATCGACCGCGACGGCGAGCTGCTCGCCCTGCGCGCGGCCGCCGAGGGCCACCGCGTCGTCGTCGTGAACCCCACGACGCCCGTCGGCCCGGGCGACCGGCGCCCGACGCCGACCGGCGCGATGATCCGCGACGTCGCGACGGGGCGGGCGCGCGGCTATCTCGCCGGCGGCGCGCTCAACGTGGTCGACGTGCAGGACGTCGCCGCCGGCCATCTGCGCGCGCTCGAGCACGGGCGATCGGGCCGGCGCTACCTGCTC
>JAICSG010000327.1 GCA_025937035.1 Thermoanaerobaculia bacterium
AGCGGGCGGCCGCCGGGCAGGTTGAAGGCGGTGCCGTGGTGCTCGCCGCCGAGTGCCACGTGCGCGACGGCGGCCGCGCAGAAGTCCACCGGGGTCATCTCCAGCACCACGTCGAACTCCAGCGCGGCGCCCAGCTGCACGCAGCCCTTGAGCACCGCGTTGAGGAAGGTGTCGGTGGCGCACGCCCCGTCGCGCTGCGCGCCGGTGATCTGCCCGGGCCGGTAGACGCACGTCGGCAGGCCGCGCGCGTGCGCCTGGGCCATCAGCCGGTCGCCCACCCACTTGCTCTGCCGGTAGCCGCCGGCGAGCCCCTCGCCGCCGCCGGCGAGCGGCGCCTCCGCAACGGCGCCGGAGCGCGGCAGAGGCCGCCTCTCCAGCACGGAGAGAGTCGAGACGTGATGCACCTCCTTGGCCCGGCCCGCGGCGGCGAAGCGCAGGATCTCGCGGGTGCCGTCGACGTTGGCGGCCCGCAGGGTTTCGTATGGATAGAGCAGATTGACCTGGGCGCCGCAGTGGTACACGGCGTCGACGGTCGCCGCCAGCTCGTGGAATGCCGCCTCCGGCAGGCCCAGGAAGGGGCGCCCCAGATCGCCGGGGACGGCCGAGATCCGCCGCGCCCGCTCCTCCCGCCAGAGGCCGTAGCGCTCCAACGCCCGCCGCACCGCCTCCTGCGCCGCCGCTTCGCCGGGAGCGCGGACGAGGCAGATCACCCGCGCCCAGGTCTGGGCCAGCAACTGCTCCAGGAGATGGGCCCCCAGGAAGCCGGTCGCCCCGGTGAGCAGCACCGTCACCGGCGGCTTCAGAGCGGTCTCGCCGTCCGGGACGGGCCGGATCTCCGGGGCGAGCACCGCGTCGGCGGCGAGTTGCCCGGGAGTAATCTCGGAGCCGCGGGCCCCGGCGGCGAGGAAGCGGGCGAGGGAGCCCACCGACGGATTGCGCGCCAGGTCGGCGAGCTCGACCTCGATCGCCAGCACGCTCCGCAGCCGCGTCTGCAAGCCCACCAGCAGGAGGGAGTGGCCGCCGAGGTCGAAGAGGCTCTCCTCGGCGCCGAGGCTGGGGATCTCCAGCAGCTCCCGGAACAGCGCCGCCAGGGTGGCCTCCAGCCCGTCCCGCGGCTCCGTGGGGAGCGCCGGGGCGCCCGGACCGCGGAGCGCGATCTCCCGCAGGGCGGCGCGATCGATCTTGCCGCTGAGGGTGCGCGGAAGCGCCGCCATCGCCACGAACGCGGCCGGGACCATGTAGCCGGCCAGGCGATCGCCCAGGAAGCGCCGCAGCTCGCCGCCATCCACCCGCTCCCCCTCCGCCGCCACCAGGCAGGCGATCAGCCGGCAGGAGCCGGTGGCCGCCTCCTGCTGGGGGACGACCGCGGCCTCGCGCACCCACGGGTGCTCGGCGAGCACCGCCTCGATCTCCTCCAGCTCGACGCGGAAGCCGCGGATCTTGATCTGGTGGTCGAGGCGGCCGAGGAACTCCACCGTGCCGTCGGGCCGCCAGCGCGCCCGGTCCCCGGTCCGGTAGAGGCGCTCGCCCGGCCCCCCGAACGGGTCGGGAACGAAGCTCGCCGCGGTCAGATCGGGCCGCCCCAGATATCCCCGGGCCACCCCGGGGCCGCCGATGTAGATCTCCCCGTCGGCCATGGCGGGCCGGGGGCGCAGATCGTCGCCGAGCACGTAGAGCCGTGCGCGACCGATCGGCCGGCCGAGCGGCACCGTGTCCTCCTCGCCCCGGGGATCGCAGGCGCCGGTGAGCACCGAGATGGTGGTCTCGGTCGGACCGTACCGGTTGTAGAGGGTGGTGGCCGGCAGGAGCTCGCCGACCCGGCGCGGCAGATCGGGCGGCACCGTCTCGCCGCCGGTGACCAGCACGCGCAGGCTGCGCAGCTTCTCCCCCACTCCCGGCAGGTCGAGCAGCAGCTTCAGTGTGGCCGGCGGGAAGCTCGCGTGGGTGATCCCCTCGCGCTGGATGAGGTCGGCCAGATAGGCGGGATCGCGCTGGCCGCCCGGCCGGGTGAGCACACAACGTCCGCCCGCCAGCAGGGGCGCGAAGATCTCCGCCAGCGAGACGTCGAAGGTCAGCGTGGTCTTGTGCAGGAAGACGGCGTCGGCGCCCACCTCCGCCGCGCAGGCCCAGAGGAGGCGGTTGGCCAGCGAGCGGTGCGAGATCACGATCCCCTTCGGCCGGCCGGTCGAGCCCGAGGTGTAGATCACATAGGCCGGATGGTCCGGGAGCGGCGGGCGGCACGGCGCCGGCTCCTCGCGCACCGCCACCGGTCCCGGGGTCTCGTCCACGCAGACCAGCCGGACGCCCGTGCCGGCGGGGATGCGGGCGGCGAGGCGCCGCTGCGTCAGCACCAGCCGCGGTCCGGGGCCGCGCAGGCCGTCCTCCAAGAAGAAGGCCATGCGGTCCGCCGGATGCTCGGGATCGAGCGGCAGGTAGGCCCCGCCGCACTTCCACACCGCGAGCAGCGCCGCCACCATGTCGGGCGAGCGCTCGAGGAGCACCCCCACCACCACCTCCGGCCCCACGCCGAGCCGCCGCAGGCCGGCGGCCAGCGCCGTGGCCCGCGCCTCCAGCCCGCCGTAGGAGATCCGGTCGTCGCCGGCGATCAGCGCCACCGCGCCGGGCTGCTGCTCCGCGCGCGCGGCGAGCAGGTCGGCCACCAGCCCCTCGCCGGCGTGCTCCGGCCGCGGCTCGTTCCACTCCACGAGGATCTGGTGCCACACCAGCGGGTCTTCAGGGATCTCAGGGGGCACGAGGCGGGTCCGGACGAAGGGGTGCAGCGGCATACGATGGCTCCAATCAACTCCGTGCGGTCAAGACAGTGTGAGGAATCCGGCTTCCTGGAGAGTGCGGAGGATCTTCTCCTTCACCGTCCTGGAGGGTTGGGACAGGGGGTTGCGAGGCGGGCCGACGGTCCGGCCCAGGAGCTCGGCGCCGGCCTTCAGGTTGGCGGGGTAATTCTCGTCGGCCATCACCAGGCGGGCGACCGGCAGGATGCGCTCGTGGAGATCGCGGGCCCGCTGGAGGTCCCCCGCGCGCACGGCGCGGACCATCTCCACGCAGGGACCGGGCAGCAGGCTCGCCACGGCGGACATCAGCCCGTGCGCCCCCAGCGCCAGGGAGGGGAAGAGCAGGTCGTCGATCCCCGAGAGGACGGCGATCCGGTGGCCTACCCAACGCACCAGATCCGCCAGTTGATGAAAGTCGTCGTTGCTCTGCTTGATCGCAATCACCTCAGGCACCTCCGCAATCTCCAGGCAGACCTCCAAAGGGAGGCTCGCCCGGGGGATCACGTTGAAAACCACCAGCGGCAGCCCCACCTCACCGCCGAGCGTCCGGTAAAACTCCACCATCCCGGCAGGCGTGGGAAGGTGGACGTGGTAGCTCGGCATCGCCAGCAGGGCCGACGCCCCCGCCTCGCGCGCCATCCGGCCGAGCCGCACGGCCTCCCGGGTGGCGCCCGCCCAGATGCCGGCCACCACCGGGATCCTCCCCCCGACCTCCTCCACCACGATCCGGCAGACGCTCTGGGCCTCCTCGGGGGTCAGCAGTGGCCCCTCCCCCGTGAAGCCATTGACCAGCAGACCCTCTGCGCCGGCATCCATAAAGTAATGTGCGTCGACTCGCATATTTCGAGTCGCCAGCTCCTCGCGTTCGTCCTGAACCAGGAACATCGCGGGGATCACCCCCCCGAGCCTCAGCTCCATGCGGACCCCCTCTCGTCCCGCTCCACGGCGACGCGCGCGTCGCTGAAGCAGGCCCCGCCGGCGAGATCGGACAGATCGTCGGGGATCAGGGCATTGACGGTGTCGCCGCCGGGCGCGTTGCGACCCCACATTCCCTTGGCCATCAGCACGACGCCCGGGCGGAGGCCGGGGCTCAGCCGGGCCACGGCGCGGACCTCGCCCCGGGAGTTGCGGACGCGCACGGGGGTGCCCGCGCCGATGCCGCGGCTCGCGGCGTCCAGCGGATGGATCTCCAGCACGGGCGGGTGCCGCTCGAGCTCGCCGAGGGTCGAGCAGAGGGTGCGGGACGAGGCCGGGGAGAGGAGAGCCAGGGGATAGAGGTCGCTCCGCTCTTCCGGCTGAAAGCTGTAGAGCCCGCCCGGGGCCTCGCGGTCGAGCTCCTCGGGGCAGAGATGGATCCGCCCGTCCGGCGTTCCCGGCAGCAGGTCGACCATCTGCACCCTGCCGAGCCCTTCCGGCGGGAACGCCACCCCTTCCTCCTCCAGAGCGTCGAGGACGCGCCCACCCGCCGCCTCGACCTCCGCGACCGCGGCGCGGACAAAGCCGGCCGGGCTCTCCACGTCCCCCGGACGGCTGAGGCCGAGGCGGCGGCAGAGCTCCAGGAAGACCTCGAAGTTGGGCCGCGACTCCCCCACCGGCGCGATCACCGGCGCGCTCCTCTGCAGCACCGGCGAGCCGTAGCCGGCGCGCAGCTCCTCGTGCTCCAGGAAGGTGGTCGCCGGCAGCACCACGTCCGCCCAGCGCGCCGTGTCCGTCATCACAGGGTCGAGCACCACCGTGAACAGGTCCTCCCGCGCCAGGCCGGCGCGGACCCGCCGCTGGTCCGGCAACGTCGCCAGCGGATTGGCGTTGTAGACGAACAGAGCCTCGACGGGGGGCTTGAGCTCGCGGTCGAGAAGCCAGCGGCCGAGCCGGTTCATGTTGAGCTCCCGCGCCGGCGGCGGCGCCTCCCCCACCGCGGCCGCGGTGCTCACCGGCCAGGCTTCGGCGTTGCTCAGCGTGTAGCCTCCCCCCCGCACCCCGAGCTTCCCGCCCACCGCCGGCAGGGCCAGCACCGCCGCGGTCGCCGAGCCGCCGTGCCGGTGGCGCTCCACCCCCCAGCCGCACCGCACCACGGCCGGCGAGCTCTCGGCGTAGAGGCGGGCGAAGGCCGCGAGGTCGGCGGCGGCCACGCCGGTGGCCTCCGCCGCCCGCTCCGGCGTCCACGCCGCCGCCCGCCGCCGCAGCTCCTCGTGCTCCGCGGCATGGGCGGCGAGAAAATCCAGATCGGCCCCCCCTTCCTCGAACAGCCGGCGGATCACGCACAGAGCCAGGGGGAGGTCGGTCCCCGGCCACGGCGCCAGGTGGAGGTCGGCCTGCCGCGCCAGCGGCGTCTGGCGGGGATCGATCACCACCAGCCGGGCCCCCGCGCGCCGGGCCTCGAGCAGATAGGGGACGAGGTGGATGCCCGAGGTCGAGGGATTGGCCCCCCAGAGGACGATCAGGCCCGCGTGCACGTAGTCCGCGTAGCCGACCCCCGGCATCCCGCCGTAGAGGCCGGTGCAGGCCCGCCCCGCGGTGGCGGCGCAGACGGTC
>JAICSG010001135.1 GCA_025937035.1 Thermoanaerobaculia bacterium
ATGCGGTCCTGGCGGGCGAACAGGACCAGCACGGCCCGGGCGCGGGCGTCCAGCCGGCGCAACGCTTCCGGCTCCGCCTGAGGGCCCTCACGGCTGATCCGGACGATCTCTTCCTTGGTGGACGTGAAGGCCGCCGCCAGGGCGTGGATTCGCTGGATGAGCTCCTCGGTGAGCTCGGTCCCTCGCGCCGCCCATTCCTCGACGCGGAGCAGGGCCTTCCAATAGCTCCGGACCTCGCTGACGTCCCTCTCTCGGCCATGGAGCGGGACTTTGCGGCCGGCCAGGACCTGCTCGGCCTCGGCCAGAGTCAGCCGGTTTCCCTCGATCCGGGTGGAGTAGTGGGTGGACCGGAGCCGTGCCCGGTTCCGCATCTCCGAGACGACGGCCGGCGGCAGCGGGATCTGCTCCACGACCGCCCGCGCCGCCTCGATCTCCATGAGACGGCGGGCCATCGCCGGGGTCAGGGTATAGCGCGGCTGCCAGAGAATTTCGGGGCTCTCTCTCATCGTCTATACTCTGTCAGACCTCGCCCGGAGGATGAGAGCCGTTACCGAGTCGGGCCCAGGAGATCCTCACGATATCCTGCCGGCGCCGCTTTCATCCACCATCCGACCGGAGCAGCCCGTCAGACCTGAAAGGAGCCAAGTTGGCCGGACCCAAGTATCAATACGAGAAGCGCCAGAAAGATCTGGCCAAGAAGAAGAAGCAGGAAGAGAAGCGTCAGCGCAAGGCTACCCGAAAGGAGCCTGGCGCCCAAGAGGAGGGAGAGAGTCAGGCGCCAGCGCCGGGTGAGAGCGAGAACGCCTCCTGACACGGACCAGGCCTCCAGCGGCCCTCCACCGCGCAGCCCCTGAGCATGTGTGCTCATCGCAGTCGTTGCCGAAGGCTGCCAAAGCGAGCCGCCGCTTCCGGGCTCCCGGCCCTTCCACCCTCGGCTATACTTCTCGGGTTCGGCGGAGCCCCGGCCCCGCCTCCCGTCCGCTGAAAGGAGCCACCCCCATGGCCGTGAAGGACCAGGAACCGACGCTGTTGACCGAGAAGGCCGCCGACGTGGCCGATCGGTCTGTCTACAAGGAAGAGGCCCTCGAGACCATGGCCGAGGCGCGGCAGCGCTGGGAGAAGGCCAAGGACAAGGCGGAGGCCCAGGTTCCGTTCTGGAAGCAGGACTTCACGACCGTCTCCGGCATGGAGGTGCCCCATCTGGTCACCCCCGAGCAGACGGCGGATATCGATCCCATCAAGGCGCTCGGCGTCCCCGGCGAGTACCCGTACACCCGGGGCATTCACCCGACCGGCTATCGCGGCAAGCTCTGGACGATGCGCCAGTTCGCGGGCTTCGGGACCGCCGCGGACACCAACGCCCGCTTCAAGTACCTGCTCTCCCAGGGGCAGACCGGCCTCTCGGTCGCCTTCCACCTGCCCACCCTCTACGGCTACGACTCGGACCATCCGATGTCCTTCGGCGAGGTGGGGAAGTGCGGGGTCACCGTCGACACCCTGGCGGATATGGAGGTCCTCTTCGAGGGGATCCCGCTCGGCGAGGTGACCACGTCGATGACCATCAACTCGACGGCGCCGATCCTCTTCGCCATGTACCTGGCGGTAGCCGAGAAGCAGGGGGTGGACGTCCAGCGGCAGGTCTCGGGCACGATCCAGAACGACATCCTCAAGGAGTTCATGGTCCGCAACACCTACATCTTCCCGCCCGAACCCTCGATGCGCATCGTCGGCGACATCATCGAGTACACGGCGAGGAAGATGCCGAAGTTCAACTCGATCTCCATCTC
>JAICSG010000115.1 GCA_025937035.1 Thermoanaerobaculia bacterium
GACGCGCCGGACGTGACGGCCAGGCTCCGCGCGTGAGCGCGGACGCGGCCTCCCCCCTCTCCCTGTCCCGTCTGCTGCAAGACTTTCCCGCGCTGGCCGAGAGCCTGCGCGGGGTCGACCGCGCCGCGCCCACCGAGGCGCCGGTGCTGATCCTGGGCGAGGCCGGGAGCGGGCGCTCGACCCTCGCCCGCGCCCTCCACGCCGCCAGCCCCCGGGGCGCCGGGCCGCTGACCGAGGTGGACCCCGGCTCGATCCCCAGCACCCTCTTCGAGAGCGAATTCTTCGGCTACCGTCCCGGGGCCTTCTCCGGCGCCGACTCGGCGGGCGAGGGGCGGGTGGCGCGGGCCGAGGGGGGGACGCTCGTCCTCGACCACGTCGAGGAGCTGCCGCTCCCCTCCCAGCCCAAGCTGCTGCGCCTGGTGGCGGAGCGGCGCTACGCCCCGCTGGGAGGCGCGGAAAGGGCGGCGGACGTCCGTTTCGTGGCCATCGGCTCGGAGGACCTCCCCCGGCGTGTGGCCCGCGAGACGTTCCGTCCCGACCTCTTCTACCGCCTGGAGGTGCTGGCCTTCCGGGTCCCCCCGCTGCGCGAGCGGCGGGCCGATCTGCCGGCCGTTCTCGACCATCTCCTGGCCGATCTGGGCGAGCGTTTCGGCGTCCGCGCGCCGGAGCTCAGCGCCCGCGCCCGCGCCTGGATGCTGGAGCACCCCTGGCCGGGCAACCTCCGCCAGCTCCGCAACGTCCTCGAGCGCGGCCTGATCCTGGCCGAGGGGGGCCCGGTCGATCCCCCCCAGCCCGAGGGGCTCCTGGAAACCCGCCCCCGCCCCCTGATCGAGGTGGAGAAGGAGCAGATCAAGAACGCCCTCGCCTACACCCGCGGCCATCAGGGACGGGCGGCGGACCTCCTCGGCATCAGCCGCAAGGCGCTGTGGGAAAAGCGGAGAAGGTATGGAATCCCTTGATGATTTTAGATTTTGGATTTTGGATTGAGGGTGGGCACAGGCGGCGACCCTTCCCGCGATTTCAGCCACCCCTCCCACCGCTCCACCTGCACAAGTAGATCCGCGATGTCGATCCCCAGCGCCTCGGGCGCGAACGGCGCCAGATTCCGCCGGGCCTTGGCAAGGGTGCGGCGCGGGCCTTCGGTCCGTTTCAGATCGAGATGCTGGTGCAGGGCGGCGGCGACCTGGATGAGGCCTTGGAAGAGGCCCTTGGGCTCCGGTGTGGTGGAGCGCCAGATCTCCTCCCAGGCCTCGTGGGCCGCGAAGAACCGCCTTTGATTGAAGAGCTCGATCCCCGTCCGGAACAGCCGCTCGCGTTCTTCCCGGGAGATCTCAGGATGGAGGACCCGCATGGGGCCCGATTCTCACTCCCTCAATCCAAAATCTAAAATCCAAAATCCGCCTTCTGCTCCGGCTCCGCCAGCGAATCCAAAAGGTCCGCCGGCAGGCTCAGGCCCGGGTGGACCCGCTTGCACAGCTCGCGCAAGCGGCGGAGCTCGACCTCGGGGACGTGGCGGAAGACCTCGACGACCGACGGATCGAGCTGCTGGCCCGCCACCCGCTGGAGCTCGGCCAGGGCCACCGCGTGCGTGCGCGCCCGCCGGTAGGGGCGGTCCGAGGTGATGGCGTCGTAGGTGTCCACGACGGCGAAAATGCGGGCGCTCAGGGGGATCGCCTCGCCGGCGGTGCCGCGCGGATAGCCTTGGCCGTCCCAACGCTCGTGGTGGCTGTAGATGATGTCGAGCGACGCCGGCTGGAGGAAGCTCACCTCGGCCAGCATGTCGAAGCCCCAGGTGGGGTGCTGCTTCATGATGTGCCACTCCTCGTCGGTGAGCGGTCCCATCTTGCGCAGGATCTCGTCCGGCACCACCATCTTGCCCACGTCGTGGAGCAGCGCGCCCCACTCGATCGCCTTGAGCTGCTCGCCGTGCATCCCCATGGCCTGGGCCAGCGAGACGGCGTAGAGGGCGACGCGGAAGGAGTGGCCGGTCGTCTCGTGGTCCCGGGCGTCCGCCGCCGTCACCACCGCGCCGACCGCCTCCACGTACGACCGCTCGCGGGCCCGCTGCGACTCCTCCAACGTCACCATCAGCCCGCGGAAGGTCTCCTCGATGAGCTGCACCTCGCCGCCGCCGCCGGCCGAGGGGAAGTCGCTCTGGAGCTCGCCCGTGCGCGCCATGCCCGACATCGTCTCGGAGAGCCGCCGCAGGGGGAGGGTGATCCGCTGCACCACCCAGAAGGCCGCCGCGGCCGCCAGGAAGCCGGCCGAGAGGCCGATGAGCAGGAGGTTCCAGCCGATCTGGCGGGCGAGCTGCGGGTCGTCCGCCACGGTGACCAGACGGAGAACGAGGATCAGGGCGATCCCGAGGACGGCCGCCGCCACCGCGGCGATGAGCCGGAAGGACTTCGTACGGAGATTCAAATCGGACGGCTCCAATTTCCCGGAGCCCCAGCGCTCCGGTCCCAATCCCAAAGAAGAGCTCGGCGCGAAGAGCCTGCCGGCCAACGGAGGCAGGGCTCCATACGACTCTCTCTTTTCTCGCTCCTGCGTAATTGCGCGTAGTATACGCTGACTCGCGCCGTTTGGCGACCCTCCGCGGCCGGCCTCGGCCGGAATCGCCACCGCGACCGAGCTGGGAAAGGCTCTCCCGGTTGGAGCCGCCGCTCCGGCGAGTCTGGGTCTGGATAGTCTCATTTAACCAAGTAGGTGCTTTGGAATGAGCTTTGCGAGCCTTTTGACCTGTGACAGTTGAAAGACGCCTCCGGAACAGGGCCATTACGCCACGCGCGGCCCGGATGTTTCAGTCTGTCCCGCCGGAGCCGTCCGAGGTTCCTTCTGAAAAAGAAAATGGCCGCCCGGCTTCCCGGGCGGCCCTCCAGGGGGCGGGCTCCGCCGCGCCTACTGCGCGAGGAAGACGTTCTTCTGGATCTCCTTCTTGCCGATCGTCGTGTTGCGCAGGATGACGTCGGAGAAGTGGAGATTGTTGAAATAGTTGACCCAATTGGACGGGAAGGTGTTCAGATAGAAGAAGCGGTCGCCGTCGCGGCTGCGGGTGAACTGCTCGGCGATCACCGTCCGTACCAGCTCGCCGACCACGGCGCCCGGGAACGGCGCCTCGGAGATGCCGCCCACCCAGGGGTCGATCTCGTTGACGTCGCTGTAGGCGGCCGACAGGCGGCGGGTGATCTCGAGATTTCCCGGATTGACGTCCGCGATCGTCGCTTTCGGTGCCAGGCCGTAGGCGACGCGGATCGTGTTGTAGTCCGGCAGCCCGTGGTCGCGGCCGCGCTGGATGTTGAGCGAGGCGAGGTCGAAGGCGCCCGGCTGCGGGTCGTTGATCAGGAAGTTGCGCACGTCGTCGACGATGAAGGGGTCGAAGGCGTTGGCGTGCTGGTGCGCCGCGCCGCGCAGGATCGGCTCGATGCCGCCGCCATCGAAGACCTTCTTGGGATTGAAGAAGGCCTCCTTCAGGGTCAGGTCGCCGCCCGGGATCGGGTGCAGATTGGAGTCGAGCCGCATCAGCACGTGGGTCAGCAGGGTGTGGCCCATGCGGTACGAGGCGGTCGAGAAGACGGTGCTGATGCCCGGGTTGACGTTCGCCTTGTAGCCGGTGTACGGCGGGATGGCGTTGGGGCCGATCAGCACGGGCAGGAACTCGTTGTAGGTGATCGCCTCGATCTCGGCGCTCACGATCATGCGGGCCCGCTGATAGATCTCCTCGTCGGTCAGCGGCCGCTTGCTCTCGGTGCGGATCTTGCGCGCCCAGTAGTTGTGCTCGCGCATCCAGGTGGTGTGCATCGAGAACAGGTTGGTGTTCTCCTCGCACCGCGCGTCGCCGCAGATGTGGCGGTCCTTGCCCGGGATCGCGTTCGGCAGGTTGTTGATGTTGTGGGGGAGGTACTCCTCGTGCCCCGGGCCGTCGATGGCCCGCAGCTCACCCGAGCCGTCGAGCTTGCGCAGGTCGCGCGCCCGCTGCGGGTCCGAGCCGTAGACGTTCGAGGCGTCGACGAACGAGGTGATGACGTTGGTCTGCACGCGCTCGTTGTGCGTGTCGGTGCCGGTGGTGGGGTCGAAGCTATTGCGGCAGAAGACGATCACCCCCGTGCCGGTGTTGTTGGGATCGAAGGTGGAGTCCCCCGCCGGCACCGGGATGTCGGCCTCCTCGGAGCAGAACGGCGCCGCGCTGAGCGTCTGCGGATTGGTGAGGTCGAGGTCGTGGTCCATGAACTGGCCCCACATCCAGAGATAGTTGCTGGCGTAGGGCTGCGACGGCACGTCCGGCTGGGCGACCACGATGTTGCTGATCAGCCGCGGGTTGGGACGGTTGGCGCCACCCATCTTGGAGATGCTGTCGCCGTAAGCCATCGGCACGTTCTGGATCAGCAGACTGGGGGCGGCACCCCACTTCGGGTGCGCCACGTTGTTGCCGCTGCCGTCGATGGCGCGGAACGGCCCCTTGGGCAGGGTCCGCGTGCTGGGCGGCTCCGCCGCGAAGGCGGGCAGGGCGGCCACCAGCAGGGCGGCGGCCAGGGCGGTGCTGCGAGATACGTTCATGATTCCTCCTACGGGAAAAGGGATCCTACAGAGCGGAACAGCCGGAGCCCGGCAAAGGCTCGCTCCGCGATGAACCGTCTGAGGCCGAGGTCCGTATATCCAACGGGGATCGCTCTGCATCCTCGATTCGGACAGTCTTCTGCATACCTGAGTGTCGTGCCGCGACCGAAACGGGACACGATATCCTTGTCTCATGAACCGCCGTTTTCCCTTGCGTGCGCGGTCCGCCGTCCTGGCCTCCTTTTTCCTCTTCCTCACCCTTCTGGCGGGAGCGGCCGGAGCGAAGGCCGAGCTCCTGTTGACCCACCTCCGCGGTGAGGCCCGGGCGGTGAAAGTGGCGCAGGCGAACGGCGGCGCCATCCGCTTCGCCGCCGAGGCGCGCCTCGCCAATGCCGGCGGCTGGAGCCTGGGAGCGCGCCGCCTGCCGGGCGATCCGCCCACCTCCACCGCCCCCTTCGACTGGCCGAACGGCACGCCCATCCCCTTCGTCCTCGCCTACGACGGCCGCCGGACCGTCTCGCTGACCCTCTTCCAGGGGGACCGCCGGTCGGCCGTCACCTACCAGAGCGACAAGCTCGGAGATTGCGACGAGCTGTTCCTGAGCGCCGTGGCGGCCGGGCCGGACAACGGCGCCTCCCTGGCCGGCCTGAAGCTGGGCGACCTCCCGGTGAAGAACGCTCCGGCCGCCGGAAACCCCTCAGGGGAGCAGGACGTCCTGCGGATCCAGGGCGGCAATCTCACCCACGGCTTCACCCTCACCGGCGCGATCACCCTGAGCTGGGGGAGCGCCCGGCCTTCAGGCTCCGATCTCCACGTGCTGTTCTGGGGCGCCCGGATGCCGGCGGCGCCGGCCGGCCAGCGCCCCTCGCGGGTCACCATCACCGCGCCCGCGCCGGAGAGCGTGCTGGCGAGCGGCACGCCCACGATTACCGCCGTCTTCCCGGAGGGAAAGGCCGTCGATCCCGCCACGGTCCTGCTGATGGTCGACGGCGCGGACCGCACCCCGCAGGCCGAGATCGGCGCCGCCGGCCTGACCTTCACCCCGCCGGCCCGGCTCCTGGAAGGAAAGCACACGGCGCAGGTGATCGTCCGGGCCCCGGGCGGCCGCGAGGAGCAGGCCTCCGTGAGCTTCACCACCGACACCGTGCCGCCGTCGATCGCCTTCGCCTCGCCGCCCAGGATCGTGACCGGCACCGCGGCCCCCATCATCCGCCTGACCTACTCGGACCTCACCTCGGGGCTCGACACCGGCACCCTCAAGGTCGCCCTCGACGGCGAATCGATCGATTCGATCTGCGTCGCCAACGCCGCCTCGGGGGTCTGCATCCCGCAGGCGATCGAGGAGGGCTCCCACCTGCTGACGGCGACCATCCGCGACCGCGCGGGCAACGCCGGCACGGCGAGCTTCGCCTTCACCCTCTCTCTGAACGAAGAGTCAGAGTAGCTTCGACACCCACCCGCCCACGAAGTACCCCACCACGGCCACGCCGAGCCCGACCACGAACATGTCGAGCCCCGAGCGGAAGACGCCGCGGCCGGTGAAGATCGAGCGGGCCGCGCCCACCAGGAAGTGGGAGAGCATGGCGATCACGAACGAGAGCACGATCGCCGGCGCGCCGTGGGTGAAGAAGAACGGCAGCACCGGGATCAGGGCGCCGAAGGCGGTGGCGAGGCCGGTGGTCCACCCCTCCTTGAGCGGCGAGGCGTCCTGGTCGCCGATCTTCAGCTCCTCGCGCACCTGCTCCTCCAGCATGCGCTTGGGGTCCTTCATCACCTCGGTCGCGAGGTCGTGCGCGGCGGCCTTGTCCATCCCCTTCAGCTCGTAGACCAGCGCCAGCTCGTCGCGCTCGACCTCGGGCATCAGCTCGATCTCGGCGCGCTCCATGGCGATCTCGTGGGCGTAGACCTCCTGCTCGCTCTTGGCCGCCAGGAAGCCGCTGGCGCCCATCGACAGGGCGTCCGCGATCAGCCCGGCCACCCCGGCCACCACGATCGCCTGGTGCTGGGCCGCCACGGTGGCGCCGATCACCCCCGCCACCAGGCCGAAATTGGCCGTGAGGCCGTCGTTGAAGCCATAGATCACGTTGCGCAGGAACCCCCCGGCCTCGATGCGGTGCCAGGGCTCGGTGCCGCTGTTGGCGATGTCCCCCAGGGTGGTGGCGTGCTCGGCCGACTCGCGGGCGAGCAGCAGCGCCTCACTCTGGCCGGCCGAGCCCGCGGGCGTCGTGTGGTGCATCTGTAAATAGGCGCGCACCTCCCGCCCCTCCTCCGCGAGCAGCAGGGGGAGGAGGGCGCGGGGGCCCAGCGTCTTGCCCAGAAGGGCCATGGCCCGCGCCCGCAGGCTGGGCCGGAACGGCCCCACCGGCCGGCCGTTCGCCGCCAGCAGATCCGCCCAGATCTTGGTGTGGCGGTCCTCGACGTGCGACAGGCGCGCGTACAGGTCGCGCTTGCGCGGATCGTGCTCGACCTTGCTCAGCAGATGGTAGAGGTATGCCGCGTCCGCCTCGTCCTGCCAATGATGCTCGAAGGCGTGGAGGTCCGGAGGGGCGACCGGCGCGGCGGAAGGGGTCTTTGTTACCTCGGAAGATGTCAGGGTCATGCTCGATCCTCGTGAAGAAGGCTCATCGTATCCTGTCTGGGGAGCAAAGAGGATGCCCTACACTACCCCCATGCCCCACCCCACCCAATCCTTCCTGGCCGCCCGCGACTTCCTGATCGCCCACCGCGAGGACTACGCGGCGGCCTACGCCGGCTTCCGCTGGCCGGAGCTCGACCGCTTCAACTGGGCCCTCGACTTCTTCGACGTCCAGGCCCGCGGCAACGATCGCACAGCCCTCTGGCTCGTCGACGACGAGGGGCGCGAGAACCGGCTCAGCTTCGCGGCGATGTCCGAGCGCTCCAACCGGGTGGCCAACCACCTGCGCGCGCTGGGCGTCCGGTGGGGCGACCGCGTTCTGGTGATGCTCCCCAACGTGGCACCCCTCTGGGAGATCATGCTGGCCGCCATCAAGCTGGGCGCGGTGGTCAGCCCGGCCACCACCCTGCTCGGCAGCGCCGACCTCCAGGACCGCATCGAGCGCGGCGAGATCCGCCACGTCATCGCCGATGCCCCCTCGGCCGAAAAGCTCGCCGCCGTGCCGGGCGGCTTCACCCGTCTGATCGTGGGTGGGGACGCCGCCGGCTGGCATTCCTACTCGGAGGCCTATGACGCACCGGCCGATTTCCAGCCGGATGGCGAGACCCGCGCCGACGATCCGTTCCTGCTCTATTTCACCTCCGGCACCACCGCCAAGCCCAAGATGGTGCTGCACACCCAGCAGAGCTATCCGGTGGGGCACCTCTCCACGATGTACTGGATCGGCCTGCGCGAGGGGGACGTCCACCTCAACATCAGCTCGCCGGGCTGGGCCAAGCACGCCTGGAGCTGCTTCTTCGCGCCGTGGAACGCGGGCGCGGCCATCTTCATCCACCAGCTCCCGCGCTTCGACGGCCAGAAGACCCTGGCGGCGCTGGCCCGCCACGGCGTCACCACCCTCTGCGCGCCGCCCACGGTCTGGCGCATGCTGATCCTGGAGGACCTCAAGGCCTATCCGGTGAAGCTCCGCGAGGTGGTGAGCGCCGGCGAGCCGCTCAATCCGGAGGTGATCGTCCAGGTGCGCGAGGCCTGGGGGCTGACCGTCCGCGACGGCTACGGCCAGACCGAGACCACCTGCCAGATCGGCAATCCGCCGGGCCAGGAGGTGAAGGTCGGGGCCATGGGCAAGCCCATGCCCGGCTATCACATCGACCTCCTCGATCCGGACGGCCACGCGAGCGACGAGGGGGAGATCTCCATCCGGCTCGCCCCCCGTCCGCTCCCTCTGATGGCCGGCTATCTGGACAACCCCGAAGCCAGTGCCCGGCTCCTCGGCGGCAGCCACTACCGTACCTCGGACGTGGCCCAGCGCGATCACGACGGAACCTTCTGGTACGTGGGCCGGGCGGACGACGTCTTCAAGAGCTCCGACTACCGGATCAGCCCGTTCGAGCTGGAGAGCGCCCTCATCGAGCACGACCTGGTAGCCGAGGCGGCGGTGGTGCCGAGCCCGGACCCCATCCGCCTGAGCGTGCCCAAGGCCTGGGTGGTGCTCAAGCCCGGCGTGGAGCCCTCCCGTTCGGCGGCGCACGCCCTCTTCCGCTTCTCCCGCCAGCGCCTGCCCCCCTTCGCGCGCATCCGCCGCATCGAATTCGCCGAGCTGCCGAAGACCATCTCGGGCAAGATCCGCCGCGTCGAGCTGCGGGCGATGGAAAAAGAGCGCCACGCCGCCAACGTCCGCGGCGAGCATGAGTACTGGGAGGACGATTTCATCGATTTTGATTGACCGGCCGCTCTACGAAGATCGCCCGCGGCTCGCCAACACCACCGGCCCCCCCCCCCCCCCC
>JAICSG010000573.1 GCA_025937035.1 Thermoanaerobaculia bacterium
CCTTTGCTTTTCTCTTCCCCGCCGCCTCCGCGTCCACCCGGCCGGCGTCCAGCCCGGATTCCCGCAGAAAGCGCTCGGCGAGCTTGGGGGCCTCCCCCTCGAAGCCATGGCCGCCGGGGACCTCCACGAGGGTTGCCGCGCCGGGCGGGAGGCTCTTGCAGATGTTCTGTTTCTCCTGCGCGCCGGTGACGCACAGCACCTTCACCCCCTTCATCTTGGGGATCTCGGCCGCCACGGGGAGCTCGGGGAGGCGCGGGCGCTTGCTGACCCAGCCGTCCGGGGGCATGTCGAACTGCGCGGCGGCGTCGGGGCCGATCAGGGCGACCACGCCGATCTTGGAGCGCAGGTCCGCCGGCATGTGGCTCACCATGAAGGGGAGCACGTCGGCGCCCTGCGAGTAGCCGACGAGGATCGCGCGGCTCTTGTGCCAGGCGGCCATGTAGTGCTTGAGGATGCGGACGAGGTCCTGGGAGGAGCCCTGCGGGTCGCGGGCCTGCCAGAAGTAGCCGAGCGAGGAGAGCCCCACCACGGGCACGCCGCGCAGGGCGAGCTGGTTGCCCATCTTCCGGTCGAGCCCCACGAAGCCGCCGGAGCCGGTGACGATCACGGCCAGGGCGTCCTTCGCCTGCCCTTGAGCCTCCACCTCGACCAGGGACAGATCCTTGACGTCCCCGCGCGCCGCCATCTTCGCGTCCATCCGCCGCTGGTACTCGTCGAGGACCGGGAGGACCTTGGGGAGTTGCTTCTTCCAGGCCTCCTGCGGAGGAGCACCCGCGGGGGCGGGGATGAGCTTCGCGGTGCCGACGGTCTTCAGGAAGTCGGTGGGCGGTCCGCTGGCGCACTTCAGACCGGGGTGCTCCAGGAGGAGCCAGGGGTTCTGGATCGCCGGATTGGGGAGGAGGCGGACCCCGGGTCCCTTCCATTTCCCATCGACCTCCAGGCCGTTGCCGCGCCGGAAGGGCTCGTCCGAGGCCAGCACCGCGCAGAAGCCGTCGGTCACCGCTCCGGCGAAGGTGTCGGAGGGGGACTCGGCGAGGGCGATGTAGGCCAGGGTGGCGCCGATCCCGGTCCCCATCAGGATGGGCTGGTGGTAGGCCTTGAGCTCCGCCTCCTTCTGGCCGACCTGGCTCAGCACCTCGAAGTTCACGGCGGGCATCAGGCGCCCCTGGCCCTTGCCCGCGCTGGAGAAGTAGTGAGGGGTGTCCACCTGGAGCACCAGGGAGCCGGCGGCGGCGAGCTCCTGGGCCATCGCGGCCTCCCGCTCGCCCGTCCCCTGGTCGCCCGAGAAGAGAAGGACGACCCGTTTGGGCTCCCCCTCCGGGCGGACATAGGGGACCGTGCCAAACCGGCCGAATTTGAACGAGCCCTGCGCGGCGCCGGCCACCGCCGGGAGCAGGCTCAGAAGAAGACCAAAGATGGAGAAAGTACGTGCCATTCTGTCACCTCACCCGTATCGGGGGCGGGGATTGTGCAAGGAGCGAACCAGGGAAGAGGTGACTACGCGGCCGTCTCTTCGACCGCAGCCGCTCGCGCCCGGGGCTTGGCATGCTCCAGCGAGCCGCTCATCAGGATGGCCACCGGCCGGAGGGGCTCCACGTTCTCGCAGATGATCTTGATCGCCGAGGTGATCGGCACCGAGAGCACCATCCCCCAGGGGCCCCAGAGCCAGCCCCAGAAGATCAGGGCGATCAGGACCAGCAGCGGGCTCAGGTCGAGGCTCGACCCCATGATCCGCGGCTCGACGGCGTTGCCCATCATGAACTGCAGGGCCGCGTTAAGAAGGGCGATCAACAGCGCCATCCCAGGGGAGAACTGGAGGAAGAGGAAGACCGTGGGCAGCCCCACCGAGATCACCGCGCCGACGCTCGGGATGTAGTGGGCGAGGAAGGTGAGCAACCCCCAGAGCAGCGGGAAATCGACTCCGAAGGCCGCCAGCAGGGCGGTGACCATCGCCCCTACCGTGAGGTTGAACAGCGTCTTGGTGACGATGTAGCGGCGGATCCCGGTCTCGATGTTGTGCATCATCCCGCCCAGCCGCTCGGCTTTTTCGGGGTCCAGGGCGCGGCGGAGCTTCTGGGGAAACTCCTCGCTGCCGGAGAGCAGGAAGACCAGGAAGAGCAGCACCAGGAAGGCGTCGTTGAAGAAGAGCACGAACGAGGTCAGGGTCGCCGCCGCCCAGCCGGCCACCGCGGTGCCCTTGACCGCCTCCTGCCAGTCGATGCGCTGGACCTGGCCGTGGAGGAGGGGGATGGAGGCGAGCCAGCCGGAGAGGCCGGCCAGCAGATCCTTGAAGCGTTCCTGATACTTCGGCAGGGCCGAGGTGAACGCCTGGGCGCTGGAGTAGACCGCGGAACCGAAGATCAGCAGGCCGATCGACACCAGGACCAGGATGAGGAGGATCGAGAGCGCCGCCGGCACCCGCCGGCGGCGCAAGGCCTTGTTGAGCGGGCCGAAGATCCGCGACAGGAAGACCGCCACCACGAACGGCACCAGGATCGGCTCGAGGATGTGGAGCACGAAGCCGACGGCGATGAAGGCCAGGATTCCCAGGAAGATCAGGACCAGCTTGCTGTCGCGCATGGCGGACCCTCGCAGCCTGTGTTTGACACCGGAAGACCGCCGGTCAGCGTAGCACAGGGCGCGGAACCGGGGCTCCGGCGCACAGGAGGAGGTGAAGGCCGTCAACTCTGTAGGAGGAGAACCGATGAGAAAGATGCTCGCCCTGCTGGTGCTCACCGCCGTCCTCGCGCTCCCGGCCCATGCCAAGACCACCCGCTATCTGACCGGCAACGCCGCCGACGTGGTCGTCCCCCTCTACGGCCCGGCCCACGACTTCGGAGGCGGCGGCACCGACGTCGACGCGGCCCTCCAGTGGATCATCGACCAGGTGCGCGGCTGCACGGGCGCGGCCTGCCCGACCAAGATCGACGTGGTGATCCTCCGTTCCTCGGGCTCCAACGGCTACAACGACTACATCTACGCCATGAACGGGGTCGATTCGGTGGAGACCCTGGTGATCACCAGCGCCAAGGACGCCAACACCCCGGAGGTCGAGACCACGGTCAAGAACGCGGAGGTGGTCTTCTTCGCGGGCGGCGACCAGTGCGATTACGTGAGGTACTTCAAGGGGACCAAGGTCCAGAGCGCCGTGCAGTACGTCTACGCCACGGGGGGAGGGGTGGGCGGCACCAGCGCCGGGCTGGCCATCCAGGGGGATTTCGACTACGACGGCTGCACCGGCTCGGCGCTGTCGAGCGACGCGCTGGCCGACCCCTACGACCACACGATCACCTTCACCTACGACTTCTTCCACTGGCCCAACATGCAGGACACGCTCACGGACACTCACTTCGTGACCCGCGACCGCATGGGGCGGACCCTGGCCTTCCTGGCCCGCCAGATCCAGGACGGCAAGACGGCCACGGCCTGGGGCGTCGCCGTGAACGAGGCGACCTCCCTGGAGGTGGACAAGAACGGCCGCGCCACGGTGGTGGGGGACGGCCCCGCCTACTTCATCCTCGCTGACCACGCGCCGGAGGTCTGCCAGCCCAAGGTGCCGCTGACCTACTCCAACTACAAGATCTGGAAGGTCCTCCCCGGCGGCACCTTCGACCTCAAGAACCGCCCCACGACGGGCTACTACCTGCGCAGCGTGGCCAATGGGGTGATCGACGCCGACCCGTATTGAGAGCCCGCGGGCGCAGTGGCGTCTGGAGAGGGACTCGTTGCATAATC
>JAICSG010000014.1 GCA_025937035.1 Thermoanaerobaculia bacterium
CCATTGAACACAACGGTTTCGAGCGTCACGTACGAAGACATCTCGGCCGCGGGGAAGCGCCTGGAAGGAATCGCCCGGCGCACCCCTGTCCACACGTCGGCCACCGTGGACGAGCGCACCGGCGCACGTGTCTTCTTCAAGTGCGAGAACTTCCAGCGCATCGGCGCCTTCAAGGCGCGCGGGGCGTTCTCGCGCATGACACTGCTCACCCCCGAGGAGCGGGCGCGGGGCGTCGTCGCCTTCTCCTCCGGCAACCACGCCCAGGCGGTGGCGCTGGCGGCGCGGGAGCTCGGGGTCCACGCCACCATCGTGATGCCCAAGGACGCCCCCGCCCTCAAGATCGCCGCCACCCGCGGCTACGGCGCCGAGGTGGTGCTCTACGACCGCCTGGGGGGAGAGAGCCGGGAGGGGGTCGCCCGCAAGATCGTCGAGGAGCAGGGGGCCACGATGGTCCCCCCGTTCGACGACGACGCCATCATCGCCGGCCAGGGGACGCTCGCCCTGGAGCTCCTGGAGGAGGTGCCGGACCTCGACATGATCGTCACCCCGTGCAGCGGCGGCGGCCTCCTCTCCGGCTGCTCCGTGGCCGCCAAGGGGGTCCGCCCGGACATCCGGCTCTGGGGGGTCGAGCCCGAGGCCGGCGACGACATGAAGCGGTCGGTCGCCGCGGGCCATCCGGTCACCATCCCACTCCCCCGCACCATCGCCGACGCTCTCCAGACCACCGAGCCCGCCGCGCGGACCCTGGCCATCGTCTCCAGGCTCACCGAGGGGATCCTCCTCGCCAGCGACGAGGAGATCCGCCGCGCCATGGCCCTCCTCGCCTCGCGGATGAAGATCGTCGTGGAGCCCGGCGGCGCCATCGCCTTCGCCGCCCTCCTCCACGGCAAGGTCCCGGACGCCGCGGGCCGGAAGATCGGGGTCGTCCTCTCCGGTGGCAACGTGGACCCGGACCGGTTCGGGGCGCTGGTTTCGGGGGTGGAGGCTTAGCGGACCCGCTATAATCTCCTCGCGCAGCCTTTTGTCCGCTTCACATCCGCAGGAGATTGTCTATGCTTCGCCCGGTCCTCCGCTCCCTCCTCGCCGCCTCCCTGTGCGCGGCGGGCGCCGCTCACGCAGGCATCGTCTACGTCCCCTCGCCGGGGCTCGCACCGGTGGGCGGATCCACGTATGAGGTACAGATCTCGATCACCAACACCGCCACGGCGTCGAGCGACGTCCGGCAGGCCCTGCTGGCGACGAACACCGACGGCACCCAGCGCCCGAATCCCCCGTCCACGGTGACCGTCCAGGCCGGCCGCACGGCGGTCGTGAAGCCGGGCGCCTCCTTCCGCGGCCTGGTCGAGCTGAACGGCGGCAACGACCTGCGCTACTCGGCCCGGCTCACCGGCACCGGCCCGGGACGCCTGGGGGTCTACCTGCCGGTGATCACCTCGGACAACCTGATCTCCGGCGGCAAGACGGCGTACCTCCAGGGGCTCCTCGGCGGCTCCGGCCGCACCACCGACCTGACGCTGCTCAACCTCGCCTCCACCGCCTCCCAGTGCACCGCCACCCTGCTCCAGGCGGACGGCACGGTGATCGCGGGCCCGGTCGCGATCGCCATGAAGCCGCTCTCCCATCAGGTCGTCTCCGACATCTTCGCCGGCGGCAGCGCCGTGGACGCCCGGGTGACGGCGAGCTGCACGCAGAATTTCTTCGCCTATGCCCTGATCTCCGACGCCGCCACGGGCGAGATCTCCTACGTGGGCCCGGCGGGCAGCGGCGCCTCCGGGATCGGCGGCACGCCGCCGCCGGCCGACTGCCCCACCGGCGCCACCTGCTTCGACGCCAAGGGGATCGTCCACCAGCCGACCCCCACCAACCGGGTGCACCGCGTCACCTTCCCGGCTCCGGCCGGCACCGTCAGCCGCCTCCGCATGTCGCTCGACATCACGGTGGGCCCCTGGTACGCGCCAGACCCCGCGGGCAAGGGGCTGATCTACTGGTTCGTGGTCAACCGCAACTTCGACATGTTCGGCACGCTCTACTTCCGCGGTCCGGACCCGGCCCATCCGGCCCAGGTCCAGTCCGAGGCGCTCCTCCGCCACGGCCTGGAGCTGACCCACCCGCAGAAGCTCAAGATCGAGCAGCCGTTCCAGGCCCAGGTCGGGCACACCTATCACTGCGAGGAGGACTACGACCTCAAGAACGGCTCGCTGACGGTGACCATCACCGACACCACCACCGGGCAGGTCGCGGCGCAGCTCTCGGGCGTGCCCAACCTCCGTGCCTGGACCTTCAAGGCGGGCGACAACTTCCTCATCGACATGGGCTTCCCCGGCACCAACGTCGACGAGGTCCCCACCGACGGCTGGACGTACGCCAACGTCCACCTGGAGGTGTACAAGTAGCGCCGTCCCGCTCCGGCGGAGGAACGCGAGGGCGCCGGGAGACCGGCGCCCTTCGTGCTTCAGGGGATCGATCAGGGGGTAGGGGAGTAGAGGAAGACGTCCATCAGCCCGAAGAGGCCCTCGTTGAAGTCCCCGGGGACCAGGTTCGAGGCGGCGCTGCCGAAGAGGACCACGCCGGTGTCGGAGACGAACAGCGGCCCGTCCGACGTGCCGTTGGCGGGGACCGCGCCGGCCGCGCTCACCAGGGTGGTCTGGCGGGTGGAGCGGTCGTAGAGGTAGACGTCCTCCGAGATACCGAAGCCGGCCGGGGCCTGCCGCCAGAGGGGGAGGTCGAGGAACGCCACGTATCTCCCATTGGGGCTGACCGCCAGGTTGGTGGCGGGCCCCCCGGGATAGAAGGGCCCATTGCCGGTGCCGACCGCCGTCAGGCCGCCCGAGGCCGTGTCGTAGAGGAACACCCCGTTCTCGTCGCCAGGATTCCGCTGCCCGGCGACCGGGAAGCTGGCGGAGTCGAAGACCAGGAAGCGGCCGTCGGCGCTGAATGCCGCCTGTCCGGAGGCCCCGCCCGCGGCGGTGAGCGGGGACTTGGGAGCGTGGCTGACCAGCCGGAGGGAACCGGTGGTCCGGTCGTAGAGAAAGAGGTCGGCGGTGGACGGCTGGTCGATCTGGCCGGGCACCAGGGTCTCGGATTCGCTGGCGAAGGCGATGTAGCGGCCGTCGCGGCTCATCGCGGTGGGGAACCGCCCGCGCTGGAGCTCGAACCCGAGATCGGCGACGCGGCTCACCGTCCCGACGCTCCGGTCATAGAGATAGACCGCCAGGTTGTCCTCCTCCACCGGGGCCGACAGCAGGTTCGTGGCCCTGCTGTAGAAGGCGACGAATCGGCCGTCCCCGCTGATCGAGGCCCCGCCCCCACCACCGCTCGACAGCGCCAGCGGCGAGCCGAAGGCGTGCGTCACCAGGGAGACGCTTCCGGTCGCGCGGTTGAAGAGGAAGATCTGGTCGTCGATGTTATCCCCGGTCTGGCCGGGGAGGAGCCAGGCCTCGGAGCTGGTCACGGCGAGGGTCGAGCCGTCAGCGCTGATCACGGCGTCCGAGGCACGGCCGGAGGGCTGTCCGGAGGTGGCGGACCGGGTGACGAGCGTGTTGGCGCCGCTCATCCGGTCGTACACGAAGGCGTTCCGGTTGCGAATGTCGGGGGTGATCGCGTCCGCCGTCAGGTCGGTCGCGTCGCTCAGGTAGGCCACGTAGCGGCCGTCGGCGCTGAGCCTGGGCGAGAAGCTCGGCGCGTTGCCCGTCTTCTGGGGAGTGGCGAATGAACGGCTCACCAGCGCGGTGGTCTTGAGCACCCGGTCATAGAGGAGGACATCCTCGCCGCCGTTGCCGTCGGTCACCCGGGGGAGCACGTCGTCCCCCTCGCTGGTGAGCACCGCGTAGCGGCCGTCGTCGCTCAGCCCCCCGGGCCGGCTCTCCCCCGCCGGCGTCTTGGAGGGCAGCCCCGGGTCGCGCCGCGAGATCAGCTCCGCGCCGCCCAGGCTCCGGCCGTAGACGTAGAGGTCCCCGCGGCCGTTGAGATCCCGCAGGCCCCCTTCGGTCTCGGGCCGCACGCTGGAGAAGGCGGTCCAGGCGCCGTCGCCGCTGAGCACCGGCGTCACCAGGGTGACGCCGGAGTCGGGCGAGGTGGCGGTCCCCGCCCGCTGAAGCGAGCCGGAGCGGCGGTCGTAGACGAACACCCCGGGGCCATCCGGAGAGCTCGCCGCCAGGTCGCTCGCGCTGCTCCAGAAGGCGACCTGCCCGCCGTCGGCGCTGATGGAGACGGAGCCCAGCGCCGACGGGCCGTTCCCTCCCAGCGTGGGCGAGACGGTGGACCGGCTCATCAGGGTGACGGCGCCGGAGCTCCGCTCGAAGAGGAAGACGTTGTCGGCCCCACCCGGGGACCCGGGCAACAGATCGGAGGGCTCGGCGGTGAACGCCACGTACGCGCCGTCGGCGCTGAGCGCGAAGAGGCCGTCGACCCCCTCGCTTGAGGTCCGGGCCGGCGCTCCGACCGCGTGGCTCACCAGGGTATTCGCGCCCGAGGGGCGGTAGAAGAGGAAGACGTCCGGGCGGAGGTTGTCGTCCATCTGGCCGGCCACCAGGTCGGTGGCGTAGCTCAGGTAGGCCACGACGTCGCCGTTGGCGCTGATCTGCGGCAGCATGGACTCCTGGCTGGCCAGGGCCGTGCGCGAGCCGGCGCGGTGGCTGGCCAGCACGGTCGTCCCCGCGACCCGGTCGTAGAGGTAGACGGCCCGGTTGTAGAGCCCGGTGCCGGACTGCCCGGCCACCACGTTGGTCGAGTTGCTGAGGTAGGCGACGTAGCGGCCGTCACGGCTGATCGCGGGTGAGTCCGCGAAGCGGTCGCCCGCCTGGCTGGCGGAGGTCACCGAGCGGCTGACCAGCGACACGCGGCCGGTCTGGCGGTCGAAGAGGAAGACGTCCGGAGCCTGGTTGAAGTCGGAGACCCGGCTCACCAGGTTCTTCGCCGCGCTGGTGAAGACGACGTAGCGGCCGTCGCCGCTGAGCGACGGCTGGAACGACTCGCCGTCCCCCGGGAGCCCCGGGGTCGAGGACCGGCTGGCCAGGGTGACCAGGCCGCTCAGGCGGTCCCAGAGGAAGACGTCGCGCAGCGTCCCGGGGTCCCGGGTGAGCGTCAGGTCCTGGGCGGCGCTGGCGAAGGCCACGAAGCGGCCGTCGGCGCTGATCACCGGCGACTCCGAGCCGAGCCCGGCAGCGGTGGACGGCGACGCCGCGGCGTGGCTCACCAGGGTGATCGTCCCCGTCGCCCGGTCGTAGAGGAAGACGTCGTCCGACAGGTTGTTGTCCACCTGTCCGGGGACCAGGTTGGGAGCGTCGCTCAGGAAGACCAGATAGCGGCCGTCGGCGCTGAACGAGCCGGGGCGGCTGGTCCCCGCGGCGGTGCCTGACGAGCGGGGCGGCGGGACGCGGTAGGGCAGCGTGATCTGGCCGGCCCGGGCGGCCGGCACCGCGAGCAGCAGAGTGGCGAGGATGGCGCGCAGGGCTCTCTTCATGGGGGGTCTCATCGTCCAGGAGCTCCAGGGGAGTAGAGGAAGACGTCGCTGGTGTTGTTGAAATCCGCGCCGGTAAAGTTGGAGGCGCCACTGTCGAACAGGACGAGACCACCCGCCGCCACGGCCGGATGGCCGGACGAGCCGTCGCCCGGCACCGCCGCGGCGTCCAGGGTGGCGCTCACCAGCACCGTCCTGCCGCTCACGCGGTCGTAGAGGTAGACCTGGTCGTATTGGAGTGTCTGATCGCCGGCCGGCTGGCGGGGGGAGACGAAGGCGACGTACCGCCCGTCCGGGCTGAGGCTGAACCCGTCGAGGGCCAGCACGGACGGGCCGCCGCCGGACGTCGCCCCCGGGACCGTCCCCACCGCCGCCGTGGATCCGGAGGTGGTATCGAAGAAGAAGAGGCCCGGGAGCTCTTTGTCCGAAGCCTGACCCGTCACCAGGACCCCGGCGGCGCCGAAGAGGAGCCAGCGGCCGTCCGCGCTGAACCGGGAGAGGCCGAACGTCCCGGCCTTGTCGCTCACCGTCCCCACCGTGGTCACCGCCGAGCCAGGCACGTGCGTCAGCAGCCGGGTGGTGCCGGTCGTGCGGTCCCAGAGGAAGAGGTCCGGCGTGAAGTCGACGTCGACCTGCCCGGGCACCACGTGCTTGTCGCTGCTCACGAAGACGACCCAGCGGCCCTCGCCGCTGAGGACCGGCGCGAGGAAGTCCTCGGTGGGGCCGACCAGCGTCACCTTCCCGGAGCTCCGGTCGTAGAGGTAGATCCTGGGCTGCGGCAGCTCCGAATCCCGCCCGGGCGGAATGGGAGCCAGGTCCAGGGAATCGCTGTTGAAGGCGACGAACCGGCCGTCGGCGCTGATCGCGAGGCTGTTCCCCCCGAATTCGGCCGGCGTGGAGGGCGACCCTTCGGCGTGCGAGACGAGGGTGTAGGTCTTTGCCGGACGGTCGTAGAGAATCACCTGCCCCCCGGCGCTGACGAAGGCGACCGCCGAGCCGTCGGCGCTGATCCGGGGGGGCTCGCCGACGTCGGGCGAGAGCGATTGCCCCGGCCGGGTGACGAGCGTGGTCGTCCCGGTGAGCCGGTCGTAGAGGAAGGCGTCGAACCGGACATTGTGCGGATCAACCTGCGGCGCCTGCCCCGGCACCAAGTCGGTCGCGGAGCTCTCATAGACGATGAACCGGCCGTCGGCGCTGATCGAGGGCAGGTCGCTCCAGCCGTTGGCGGTCTGCTGCGGCGAGGCCATCGAGCGGCTCACCAGCCGGGTGGTCCTCGCCACGCGGTCGTAGACGAAGACGTCCGCGCTGTTGTTCTGGTCGCGCAGGCGCTGGAGCAGGTCGTCGGCGCGGCTGGTGAACACCGCGTAGCGGCCGTCGGCGCTCAGGGCTCCCGCCGCGGACGGCTCGACGGCCGTGCGCGAGGCGCCGGCCGCGTCGCGCCGCGTCACCAGCTCGTGCGCGGCCGCGGACCGGCTCCACAGATAGACGTCCGGAGCCTGGTTGAGATCCTTCACCCCCGCCTCCAGGTCGGTCGCGGAGCTGGCGAAGGCGACCCACTTGCCGTCGGGTCCGACCACCACCGCCGAGGAATTGCCGTTGCCGCCGTGATTGGGAGCGGCCCCCTCCACCTGGCTCACCAGGGAGGTCCGGCCCGACCGCCGGTCATAGAGGATGACGTCCAGCCGCGACGTCTCCTTGGGCGGATCGAGGAGCTCCGGAGAGCTCCCGAGGAAGACCACCGTGCCGCCGTCCGCGCTGAGGCCGCCGAGGCTGGCGAAGCCCCCCGCCGCCGGTGGCGAGCCGTTCAAGCGGCTGGCCAGCGAGACCCGTCCGGAGGCCCGCTCGTAGAGGTAGACCAGGGAGACCACACCTGCCGGGCCCCCCGCCACCAGGTCGTCGGCGTACGACTCGAAAGCCACCCATCCGCAGTCGTCGCTGACGCTGAAGGCGGTCGAAACCTCGTCGCCGGCTCGGGTCTGGGAGCCGAAGGCGTGGCTGACCAGCTTCGTGGCGCGGGTGGGGCGGTGGAAGAGGAAGACGTCCGCCACCCCGTTCAGGTCCTGCTGGCCCGGGATCTCGGAATTGAAAACGCTGGAGTAGACCACGCACTCACCGTTGCCGCTGATCGACAGAGGCAGGGAGATGAATCCGCCGCCAGCGCCGGGGGACTCGACCATCGCGCCGGTCACCCGGTCCCAGACGTAGATCCCGCCCACGGTGCCGCCGGGCACGAGGTCCCGGGCGTCGCTCGGGAAGGCGACCCAGCGGCCGTCGGCGCTGATCGACGGCGCGCCCGAACGGGCGTTCCCCGTCCGCGCCGGGGCGCCGGCCGCCCGGCTGACCAGCGACGTCCGCCCCGACTGCCGGTCGTACAGGAAGACGTCGCCATCCAGGTTGGTATCGGCCTGCCCGTTCACCAGGTCGGTGGCCTCGCTGCGGAAGGCGATCCAGCGCCCGTCCGCGCTCATCGCCGGACCGTCCGAGATGCCGTTGCCCGGCGTCGATGCCGAAGCCCGCGAGCGGCTCACCAGCGAGGTCCGGCCGCTCACCCGGTCATAGAGGAAGACGTCGGACAGCTTGCCCGGGTCCGGCGGGCCGGCGAGCAGATCGGTCGCCACGCTGGCGAAGACGATCCAGCGCCCGTCGCGGCTCATCGAGACCGATGACGAGGGCGCGTCGGCGGCGGTGGCCGGCGAGCCGGTGGCATGGCTGACCAGGACGGTCTTCCCCGTCACCCGGTCGTAGAGGAAGACGTCGGAGCCGTCGTTGCGGTCGGCCTGCCCCGCCACGAGGTTCCGGGCGTCGCTGAGGAAGGCGAGATACCGGCCGTCGGCGCTCACGGCCGCCGGCTGGCTCGTCCCCAGAGCGGTGTCCGAGGCCCGGCCCGCGGGGACCGCGCTGAGCAGATCGAGCTGGGCGCCCCGCAGGGCGAACGGTACGGCCGGCAGAGCCGCGAGAATCCAGAGAGACATCTTCTTCCGCATGGACGCACGCCTCCTGTCGGGAAAGGGCTTCCCTATAGGATATGCGTTTTTTGAAGGAAGATTTCGTCAGGCTATCCGCGCGCCGCGTCCTGGATCGCCGTCTGCAGCGCCTGGAGGTTGACCGGCTTGGTGAGATGGCGGTCGAAGCCGGCCTCCAGGCTCTTGCGGACGTCCTCCTCCATGCCGTAGCCGGAGAGGGCGATCCCCTTGACGCCGTAGCGGCCGTGCAGCTTCGCCATCAGGTCGAGCCCGGTGCCGTCCGGCAGGCCGAGGTCGCTCAACACCAGGTCGATCCGCCCGGCCAGGCCCTCCGCCGCGTCGAGCCCTCCGGCGACCGATCCGGCCACCGTGACCCGATGCCCCATCTCGCGCAGCAGGTCGGCCATCGCCTCCGCCGTGTCCACATGGTCCTCGACCAGAAGGATGCTCAGCGGCGAGACCTCCGACTCCGGAGGCGGGACCGGGCTCTCCTGGACGGGCCCAATCCGCGCCATCTCCCGGGACAGAGAGAGGTCGCCGACCGGCAGGCGCACCGAGAACTTCGCGCCCCGGCCCCGGCCGGCGCTCGTGGCGTTGAGGCTGCCGCCGTGCAGCTCGACGATCGCCTTGCTGATGGCGAGCCCCAGCCCCAGGCCGCCGAAGCGGCGCGTGATCGCCAGCTCCCCCTGCTGGAAGGCGTCGAAGATGCCGGAGAGGACGTCCTGCTCGATCCCGATCCCGGTGTCCTCGACCTCCACCACGAGCTGAGGCCCGGCGCCGTCCTCCACGCGCCAGGCCCGCACCGAGATGGCGCCCCCCGGCGGGGTGAACTTGACCGCGTTGCTGAACAGATTCCAGAACACCTGGGTCAGCCGCGGCGTATCCGCCCAGACGGAATAATCGTCCTCCGCCAGATCGAGCGACAGCCGCAGCCCCTTGTCGAACAGGTCCGCGCGCGCGGTCTGCAGCGCGTGGTCCACCGCCTGCCGCAGGTCGGCGACCTCGCGGCGCAGCTCCAGCTTCCCCCGCGCGATGCGGGTCAGGTCGAGCATGTCGTCGATCAGCCGCGCCTCCAGCTCCACGTTGCGCTGGATCATGGCGAGCTGCGGGCGTACGTTCTCCGGCACTTGGCCGTTCTCCTGGAGCCCTGAGACCACGGCGAGCACCGGGGTCAGCGGGGTGCGCAGCTCGTGGCTCAGGGTGGCGAGAAAGTGATCCTTGGCCTGGTTGGCGGCCTCGGCCTCCCGGCGCGCCCGGTCTACCTCCAACTCGGCCCGCCGGCGGGCCGTGACGTCGGTCAGCGTGAGCACGCAGCCGATCACCTCGTCGTCCGAGCCCCGCAGGGGTCCGGCGCTCACCTGGAGCTCGCAATCCTCCTCCTCCTTCTCCAGGGTCAACGCGGCCTCGATCCCCTGCACCACGTTACCGGCGAAAACCTCGGCGAAGGGGATCACCGGCGCCCCCGCCGGTCCCTCTCTCCGGAGCGGAAAGGCCCGCGAGAAGGTCTCTCCGATGGGATCGCACACGCAGAGCCGCCGCGCCGTAAGGCTGGTGCGCAGCACCTTCTCTTGCGTGTCGCAGACCACGATCGCCTCGGTCGCGTGCTCGAAGATCGAGCGGGCCAGCTTCTCGTCCGCCACCAGCCGCTCGCTGCGCTTCTGCTCCGTGAGGTCGGTCATCACCAGGCAGATCGCCGGCTCCCCGCCGTCGTCCAGCGGCAGCGCGCTCGTCGTCACATAGACCGGCATCGTCTCGGCGCCGGTCTGGAAGCACAGCTCCCGCCGGCCCGTGCCGCCCAAGCCCTCGCGGAGCACGGCCTCGAGATCCAGGAAATCCGTGGGACGCACGAAGCGGCGGAGCGGAAAGCCGATCACCTCCTCCAGCGGCGTCCTCACCATCTCGGCGAAGCGGCGGTTGCAGTAGAGAATGACGCCGCCGGCGGTGAGCGTGGCGGCCCCCTCGTGCATCGCCTCGAGGAAGATGCGGTAGGAGTGGTCGGCACCGCGCAAGGTGTAGATCTGCTCCCCGCGCGTCCCCTCCACCACCAGCGCGTCCACCTCGCCGCGGCGGATCGCGCGCAGGGTCTCCTCCGCCTCCTGGAGACGGGCCCGGAGATCCTGTACCTCGGCCGCGAGGTCTATCTCGTTCGCCATGGATCCCTATCCTCCAGCGGCGACCTGGAGCTCCAGGCCGGCCAGAATCCTCTCCCGGTTGGCAAGGTCCCCGATCAGCTTGCGCAACGGGCCCGGAGACCTCCGCACCAGGGTCGGCGCCACCGTGATCTGGTCCCCGGCGGCGAGCGCCGGCTGCTGGTAAATGTCGATGACCTGGAGCTGATACCGCCCGGGCAGGAGCTCCTCGCAGACCTCCCGCACCCTGGCGATGGCCCGCAACGAGCTCAACGTCCCGCCCGTCACGTAGAGACGCAGGATGTACCAGGAAGAGGGCGCGCCTTGCAAGGGTCGCGCCTCGTCGGAGAGCCCGCTCCTGGTTTCATCCATGGTAGAAAAAAATGCCTGCAACTTGTAAGCCCGGGTGTGAGCCCGGGCGCCGTGAGGACCTCAGGCCCGGGAGACCACGTCGAGCCCCACCAGCACGCGCTCCGTATTGGAGAGATCGCCGATGATCCGCTTCAGCGGCGACGGCAGCTCCCGCACCAGCGTGGGGATGGCCACGATCTGATCCCGCCGGGCGAGCTGGGGGTTCTCCATCAGATCGATCACCTCGACCGAATACTCCCCGTTCATGTGCTCGTCACAGATCCGCTTCAGGTTGGCGAGAGCCGTCACCGACTTCGGGGTCTGCCCCGCGACGTACAGCCGCAGGTTCCATTTCTTGGCCTCGGTTTCCATGACGCCTTGTTCTCCGACTCCTGTTGATCCCCAGAAACCTGGTGAAGACTTCATTGCTGCCCTTCGGTAGGACTTGCCTTAAGAGTACCACCATCCGCATCCGCCCGGCGTGAGGCGGCGAGGGCGGCGCGATCCGACAGCAGATCCTGCTCCTGCGACAGCGCCTGCCGGATCCTCTTGCCGACCTCCTCCTCCTCCGCCTCGACCTCGGCCCGCAGGGCGAGGATCTGGGCCTCCACGGCGCTCTTCCGGCGGTCGAGACGGCGCCGCAACGTCTCCAGCTCCTCCTGCCGCGCCGCCGCCGCGGCGCGCTCCCGCGCCTCCTGGTTGAGCCGCGCCGAGCCGGTCAGCATCCCCTCCGCCCCCAGATAGACGTTGATCAGCTCCACCCCCTGGTCCGTGAGCAGGAACTCGCGGATCTGGTTCGAGTGGCTCATGCCCCGCGACTTCAGCACGTACAGCCCCCGGTTGCGCTCGCCGTTGCTCTCCAGATTGCGCAGCGAGAGCCAGGCGTCCATCAGCGAGGAGACCCCCAGATGGGTCTCGTTCTCCTCGTCGCCGTTCGCCGTCAGACTGGTGAACAGCGCCGTGACCCCCCGGGATTTCAGGAAATCGACCAGCCGCAGCAACGTCACCATCACCTCGGTGGGCGAGCCGACCGAGGAGAGGTTCGACAGCGGATCGATGATCACCACGCTGGGATCGAGCTCTTGCACCCACCGGAAGACGTTGACCAGGTGCATCTCCAGGCCGAACAGCGTCGGCCGGCTGGCATGGAACTGCAGCAGCCCACGATCCACCCACTGCTGGAGGTCGAGCCCGATCGACCGCATGTTGCGCAGGATCTGCCCCGGCGACTCCTCCAGGGCGAAATAGAGGACCCGCTCCCCCCGCCGGCAGGTGGCGTCGGTGAAGTGGGCGGCGATGCTGCTCTTGCCCGTCCCCGCCGTCCCCGAGACCAGGACGCTGGTGCCGCGGAAGAACCCCTGGCCGCCCAACATCGAGTCGAGCCGCGGGATGCCGCTGGAGATCCGCTCCGTGGAGGCCGAGTGCGCGAGGTGGAGGCCGGTCACCGGCATCACCTCCAGCCCCCGCCGGTCGATGATGAACGGATACTCGTTGGTGCCGTGGGCCGAGCCGCGGTACTTGACGATGCGCAGCCGCCGCGTCGAGACCTGCTCGTTCACCCGGTGGTCGAGCAGGATCACGCAGTCCGACACGTACTCCTCCAGCCCCTGGCGGGTGAGCTGCCCCTCCCCGCGCTCGCCGGTGATCACCACCGACACCCCCCGCTCCTTGAGGAAGCGGAACAGCCGGCGCAGCTCGGCGCGCAGGATCGCCTCGTTGCTGAAGCTGGAGAACAGCGACTCGATGGTGTCCAGCACCACCCGCTTCGCCCCCACCGACTGGATGGCGAAGTCGAGGCGCAGGAACAGCCCCTCCAGGTCATACTCCCCGCTCTCCTCGATCTCGCTGCGCTCGATGACCACCGTGTCCATGGCGATCAGCCCGCGCTCGCTCAGGTCGTCGAGGTCGAAGCCGAGCGAGGCCACGTTCTTCGCCAGATCGTCCGAGGGCTCCTCGAAGCTCATGAACACCCCGGGCTCGCCGAACCGGGTGGCGCCGGCGACCAGGAACTGCATGGCGAACAGCGTCTTGCCGCACCCGGGGCCGCCGCACACCAGCGTCGGCCGCCCCGCCGGCAGACCCCCGCCGGTGATCTCGTCAAACCCCAGGATCCCGGTCGGCGCCTTGTCGATGCCGTTCACGGGGGTCGAAAACGATGAGGAGGACTGAACCATTTCCATACGCCAACACCTTCAGGGAAAAGGGAGTTGAGAGGTGCCAGGGATCTGGCGGCCCCTGGCGGCGCCCATTCTACGGGAAGGTACCGCCCGGACGTCAACGTCGAGGATCTGAGAGAGATAACCAGATCTCCATTTCCGGAAATTGACGCGGGATGTCGTCCGGGCCTTCGTCACGCGTCTTGATTCCCGCCGAGCACTTCCCGGAGCTCCCGCAGAAGGTCGTGCCGGAAGTCTTCCAACATCTTCTCTACGTCTTTCCGCTGAAGCGGACCTTCCGGCGGTTCCGCCCGCGGGCTCTGCGGCGCCTTGCCGGGCGGAACCGGCTGGAAGAGCCACTCGATCTTCTGGCGGGCCGCCGAGGGAGGCCTGGACCCGGGATAGGCCAGCTCGAAAAACTCCCGCACTTCGAGTCCGAGCACCGGCGCCACGGCCAGAACGAATTTGAGCCTGGGCTCGGCGTCCCCCTTGAAATATCTGTTCAAGCTGGCGAGAGAGACTCTGGCGCGGCGCGCGACCTCGGCGTTGCTGAGCCCCATGACGCCCACCAGGGAACGGAGCAATTGCATGAGGCGATAGGATTCTGGGGAAGGAATTCCTTCCAGGTCTTCATCCGTTTTCCGGGTCTTCATGCGGGGAGTCTAACGCAGAGTCAGCGGACACACCCCGGCGCCCTGGTGCCAGCCCAATGGTAAAATCGATCCCTTCCTCGGAGGAAAATCATGGCTCTGGTGAAAACATGGCCGCGGTCCCGAGTCCTCCTCGCCTGCTTCGCCTGGGTGCTGGCCGTGTCCTCCCTGCTGGTCTGGGAATTCGTCCGGGAAACCGGCTCCGCCCTGTCTGCCAGCGCGGGGACGGGGGTCGGCGCCGTGAGCGTCTCGATCGGCGCCCTGGTGGCCCGCGTCGCGCTCGTGGTTGTGCCGCCGATCGTGCTCTACACCGTCTGGGCCGCCGGCCGGCCGAAGTGACCGGCCGGCTGACAGGTTTCGGCTCTACCGGGTCTGAACGCAGCTGTTGGCCGCGTTCGACCACTCGTACTGGTAGCCGTAGCCGTTGGAAAGAAATGGCGTGGGCGACCACGCGCACTTGTCGTCGGCCTCGTTGCCGGCGGAGTCGTACCAGCCGTTCAGATCGCAGTCGGTCACCGCTTCGCGGATCTCGTGGCCTAAAAGATGCTCCGCGTTCTGCACGTCCGACCAGCCGGAGACCTTGCAGCCGCTGCAACTCGGATACGGCAGGATTATGTACTTCACGTCGCCGCTGGTGCCGGAGTAGTGGCCGTGATAGGAGCAGTAGGCCAGGCTCGGGCCCCCGCAGGAGGTGCTGGTGCCGCTGGAGGAGTACGAGGTCTTCGGGATAATGACCGCATAGATCGTGCTGGAATTGTAAGAGCCATGGCCGCCCGAGAAATACCGGTTGACCTCTGCGTGCACGGTGGAGTCGGTGACGTTGGTAGGGGGCGTGGACGTGTCGAACCAGTCCGGGGTGCCCGAGCCCAGGTTGGCGAGCTGAATGCCCGAGTACTGGCAGATGACGTTGTACTCGGCGGTGGTGCCGAACTGGTCGCGGAACGCCTGCAGCGTGCGGGCGTAGTTGTAGTCCGGTGAGGCCGGGTTGTTGAAGCTCGGCCCCCAGAAGATCAAGACGACCTTGGCCGAGGTGATCACGCAGCCACCGTGATAGGTCAGGTTGAGCGTCTTGGTGGGGAGCCGCTTCGCGCACTCCTTCGTCGGCGTATAGATCACGTGGTCGGCGTCCGCGAACGGCTTCAGATTGAGAGCTTTCTCTTCCTGAGCGCCAGCGCTCGCGGCCAGGGACAGCAACCCGCAGGACAGTGCCAACACGGACTTCAGAGATTGGATCCTCATGTCTTGCTTCCTCCAGTTAGAAAATTGACATCCGGTAAAGCCGGACGGCGCTACCGGGTCTGGACGCAGCATTGGCACGCGTTCGACCATACGGTCTCGCAGGCGTAGCCGTTGGCGGCGATGTATGGCGTGCCGCACTTGTCGTCGCACTCGTTGCCGGAGGAGTCCCACCAGGCGTTCAGATCGGGGTCGGTCACCGCTTCGCGGGTCTCCCTGCAGAAGAAGCGCTCCGCGTTCAGCACGTCCGTCCAGCCGGAAACCTTGCAGCCGCTACAGCCCGGCCACGGCTCGATCGAATACTTCACGTCGCCGCTGCTGCCGGAGAAGTGGCCGTGATAGGCGCAGTAGGCCAGGCTCGGGCCGCCGCAGGAGGTGCTGGTGCCGCTGGAGGAGTACGAGGTGCTCGGGATCACGACCTCATAGATCGTGCTGCTGTTGTAGGTGTGGGTCGACAGGTACTTGTTCACCTCGCTCTTCACGGCGGAGTCCGTGACGTTGGTCGGCGGCGTGGTGGTGTCGAACATGTCGGCGGTGCCGGAGCCCAGGTTCGCGAGCTGGATGTGGGTGCCGGAGCTGTTGAAGTACTGGGTGATGACGTTGTACTCGCCTGTGGTGCCGAACTGGTTGCGGTCCGCCTGCAAGGTCGTGGCGTAGGTGTGGTCCGCCCCGCCGGTGGCGAATGACGGCCCCCAGAAGATGAAGACGACTTTGGCCGAGGTGATCACGGGACCGCCGTGATAGGTCAGGTTGCCGGCCTTGACGGGGAGCCGCTTCGCGCCCTCCTTCGCCGGCGTATAGAGCACGTGATCGGCGTCCGCGAACGGCTTCAGAGGGAGAGCCTTGTCTTCCTGAGCGCCGGCGCTCAGGGCCAGGGACAGCAACCCGCAGGACAGCGCAAGAACGGACTTCAGAGATCGGATCCTCATACCTTGTTTCCTCCGAGGAAAGTTCCTGGACACGCGCGCCAAATCATCGTTCCATAAACTTCTGGTGCCCGCCGCCTCGCAAACCGCGCCGGGAGTCATCCGCCAGGCCCCATTCCTCCGTAGGACAAGACGACCGCTTCTTCAGCGGACCCACAGGAGGAGATGAGATGAACAGGATGGCCTCGAAAGGCTTGTGTCTGGTTTGTGCCGCGCTCTTTCTGACCGCCCTCCCCGCGCTCTCCCAGGCGCCGGCGGGCCCGCCCTCCCCTTCCCCTGAGCTCGCGAAGCTGGCGTTCTTCGCCGGCGACTGGACGTGCAAGGGCAAGGCGGAGGCGTCCCCCTTCGGCCCCGCCCATGCGACGCTCGGCAAGGTCCACATCAGCAAGGAGATCGGCGGCTTCTGGTACGTCGGCCGCTACTCGGAGACGAAGACGGCGGCGAACCCCCATCCGATCGTCTTCCAATTCACGCAGGGCTACGACGGGACGGCCAAGGCGTTCACCATGGACTGCTTCGACAGCTTCGGCAGCCATTGCCACCAGACCTCGGCCGGCTGGCAGAACGACAAGCTGGTCTACAGCGGCGAGTCCACCGGCTCCGGCCCGGCCACGCCGGTCCGCGATACCTTCACCAAGACGGGCGCCGCGAGCCTGGAGCACCTCGGCGAGATGCAGATGGAAGGCAAGTGGATCACGATCGATCACGAGACCTGCGCGCGGGCCGGAAAGTAAAACGAAAAAAGCCCCGGCTCGCGCCGGGGCTTTCATCAGCGTAGCTGAAGCGGTCTTACTTGGTCGCGACGCACTTGCCGTCGATGTTCGACCACTCGTACTGGTAGCCGTAGCCGCCGGAGAGGAACGGCGTGGGCGACCACGCGCACTTGTCGTCGGCCTCGTTGCCGGAGGAGTCGTACCAGGCGTTGAGGTCGGGGTCGGTCACGGCCTCGCGGGTCTC
>JAICSG010001221.1 GCA_025937035.1 Thermoanaerobaculia bacterium
GGCGAGCTGCTCGCGGACCCGGGTCCGGATCTCCGGCAGGCCCGGCGGCTCGTAGACGCGCTCTCCGCCGCGGAAGACCGGCACCAGGAGGTCCTCCCATTCGGCGCCCTCCGGGATGGTCTTGCGCCGGGTCAGGTCCAGGGGATCGACCAGGGTCGGCGCGGCCCCCAGCTCGCGGCGCTCGTCCCAGATCACGTCCCCCACGTACTCCCGGCCCTGCCGGAAGCGGCGGACCTGGAGGATGCCCGGGTTGGTGGTCTTCGCCGTCTGCTCCGAGACCTTGACCCGGTCCTTCCAATGCCCGCCGGGGCCTCCGGGCTCGCGCACCGCCGTCAGCTTGTAGACGCCGCCGAGCGCCGGATCGCCCCAGCCGGTGACCAGACGCGTTCCCACTCCCCAGACGCCGATCGCCGCCCCCTGGCGCTTGAGATCGGCGATCAGGATCTCGTCGAGGTCGTTGCTGGCGAGGATCTGGGCCTTGGGGAAGCCCGCTTCGTCGAGAATGCGCCGCGCCTCCCGGCTCAGCCAGGCGAGGTCCCCCGAGTCGAGGCGGACGCCGATCATCTCGTGCCCGCGCTCGCGCAGCTTCCGCCCCACCTCCACGGCGTGGCGCACCCCCTGAAGCGAGTCGTAGGTGTCGACCAGGAAGACGCAGTTGTTGGGCATGGCCTCGGCGTAGGCCTCGAACGCCTCCAGCTCGGAATCGAACGAGAGCACCCAGCTATGGGCGTGGGTCCCCTTGACCGGAATGCCGTAGACCTTCCCCGCCATCACGTTCGAGGTGCCGTCGCACCCGCCCGCGTAGGCGGCCCGGGCCGCGGCCAGCCCGCCGTCGATCCCCTGGGCTCGGCGCAGGCCGAATTCGAGAATCGGATCGTCCCCGGCCGCCAGGCGCAGGCGGGCCGCCTTGGTGGCGATCAGGGTCTGGAAGTTGATCAGGTTGAGGAGAGGCGTCTCCAGGATCTGGGCGACCAGGAGGGGGCCGGTCACCCGCACCAGCGGCTCCTGGCCGAACACCACCGTCCCCTCGGGCACGGCGTCGAGGTCGCAGCAGAAGCGCAGGGTGCGGAGATGGTCGAGGAAGCCCGCCTCGAAGAGCGGCCGGCCGTCGTTGCCCCGGATGCCCGCCAGATAATCGAGGTCGTCCTCCTGGAACCGCAGGCCCTCCACATACTCGATGGCGGGCTGGAGCCCGCAGGCCACGGCGAAGCCGCCGCCGAACGGGTTCCTCCGGAAGACCAGGTGGAAGCATGCCTGCTTCTCCGCCGTCCCCGACTTCCAATAGCCGTAGGCCATGGTCAGCTCGTAGAGGTCGGTGAGGAGGGCGAGAGAGTCGCGGTAGACCTGGGCGAGATGGCTCATGTCTGGCGGCATCATGCAGGAGGCCTGCCGTGGCCCCACATTCTCACCGGAGCCTACGGCCGGATCACCAGAACCCACGGCCGAATCACCGAACCAGAGACGGGCTTACCGGGGCCTACGGCCGACTCACCGGGGCCTACGGCCGACTCACCGGGGCCTACGGCCGACTCACCGGGGCCTATGGCCGGCTCACCAGAGCCTA
>JAICSG010000165.1 GCA_025937035.1 Thermoanaerobaculia bacterium
CGCCCGAGTCGTCCGACAGCAGGATGAAGCCGCGGTCCACCGTGAAAGCCTCGAAGGCCAGGTCGAGCACCCGCGACAGCACGTCGTCCACCGCCTCGGCCAGGGTGAGCACCCGGGCCAGGCGGGTGAGGAAGCCGAACATCCGGTGGACGTAGGCCTGCTCCTCCGTCTCCTGCACCATCGTGGGGGCCGGGCCCACCCCCTCCTTCAGCCCGTAGGCGGCGGCGAACTCGGCCAGCGGGCGGATGATGGTGGCGTTGCCGAGCCCGGCGATGGTGCCGTCCAGCGCCTCGTCGGCCGCGGCCGGGGCCGGCCTGGCCGGACGCGCCTCCTCCTCTTCCAGCCGGATCTCGAAGGAGCCGATGGTCAGCAGGTCCCCCGGCCGCAGGGGCGCCTTCTCCACCGGCACCCGGTTGACCTCGACGCCGTTGGTGCTCTTCAGGTCGTTGACGGTCCAGCCGCTCCCCTCGCGCAGGATCTCGGCGTGATAGCGGGAGACGGAGACGTCCGAGAGGACCACGTCGTTGTCGCTCCCCCGCCCCAGACGGGTCCTCCCGCCGGCGAGAGGGACGACCCGATCCTCACCGTTCGCGATGTAGCGCAGGCGCAGCATGGGGTGAATTTTTACCATGGGGATGATAGCAGGTGGGGGATGCGGTACCATTCCTTCAGCGTTTCTGGAACGAAACCTCCACCGGCGGCCCCGGGCTCTCACCCGTGATCCGTCCGTTCGAAAGGAGAGCGAGGATGGCTGGCAAGTTCGAGCTGAATACGGCGTCCAACAATCAATTCCGGTTCGCCCTGAAGGCGAGCAACGGGCAGGTGATCCTGGCCAGCGAGCTGTATACGGAGAAGCGGGGCGCCCTGAACGGCGTCGAGTCGGTGAAGCGCAACGCCCCGATCGACGAGCGCTATGAGCGCAAGACCGCCAAGAACGGCGAGGCCTATTTCGTCCTCAAGGCCTCCAACGGCCAGGTGATCGGCCAGAGCGAGACCTACTCCTCCACCGCCGCCATGGAGGGCGGGATCGAATCGGTGAAGAAGAACGCCCCCGACGCGCCGATCGACGATCAGACCGCGTAAGGCCCTCCCCCCGCCCGGGAACTGATCCCCGGGCGGGAGAGGCCGCGGACGCCAAATCATTCAACCACCAGGTTGACAATCACCTCCCACCCCACTATCCTCAACCACCTGGTTGAGCAACAGTCCGCCCACCTCGACAACGTCTTCCACGCCCTGGCCGATCCGACCCGCCGGGCGATGCTGGCCAGCCTCGCCCAGGGGGAGCACACCGTCACGGAGCTCGCCGAGCCGTTCCGCATGTCGCTGGCGGCGGCTTCCAAGCACGTGAAGACCCTGGAGCGCGCGGGGCTCGTGCGGCGCACGGTCCAGGGGCGCACGCACGTCTGCCGGCTGGATCCCGGGCCCCTGGCCGAGGCCCACGAATGGCTCCGCTTCTACGAGCGCTTCTGGAACGAGCGCCTCGACGCCCTCGCGGCCCTTCTCACCTCACCCCACAAGGAGACCCCATGACCGAGACCACCGCGCCTTCCCTCACCGTCGTCCGCACCCTCAACGCGCCGCCCCAGGAGGTCTACAAGGCCTGGACGGACCCCGCGCTGCTCAGCCGCTGGATGTCGCTTCCCGGAGGCGGCGCCGTCTCCTGGCAGGCCGACCCCCGGGTCGGCGGCCAGTACCGCATGGAGACGAAGAGCCCGGACGGCCAGGTCCACGTGACCACCGGCGTCTACCGGGAGCTGGAGCCGGGCCGCCGGCTGGTCCAGACCTGGGTGTACCAGGGCCCGTACGCCCCCTTCATGGGGCACGAGACGCTGCTCACCGTGGAGCTGCGGGAGCTCGGCCCCAACCTCACCGAGCTGACCCTCAGGCACGAGCACCTCCCCAGCGAGGACTACAAGAGCTCCGTCACCGGCGGGTGGAACGCGCTCCTCGACGGCCTCATGACGTTCTACGCGGAAGAGCCGGTGGCGCCGTCACGGATGGAATGAGCAGGACCGGGCCTCCCCGGAGAGACCGGCTGGTG
Organism: Thermoanaerobaculia bacterium; assembly: GCA_025937035.1. Classification (GTDB taxonomy): domain Bacteria; phylum Acidobacteriota; class Thermoanaerobaculia; order Multivoradales; family UBA5704; genus DATARR01. Next base: position 2,045 of record JAICSG010000165.1, read on the forward strand.
AGCCGTTCCCTGGTCGAAACCTCCCGCCAGGGCCGGCAAGCCGTTGGCCGGGGGCGGCGGCTCTTTCGCCACCCCCGGCAGATCCTTCGCCACCTCCGGCGGGCCTCTTGCCACCTCCGGCGGGCCTCTTGCCACCCCCGGCGGGCCATCCGCTGGAGGCGTGGGCTCACCTGCCACCCCCGGCGATTCGGCTGCCGTAGCCAAAAATCGGTCCGCCGGGGTCGGTGGACGGCCCGCCGGCCCCGGCGAGCCTTTCGCCGGAGCTGGCGAGGGGACCTTGGGAGGCGGTGGTCGATCCGCCGGACCGCCCCGGCCAGATCAAGGCCTTCAGGAAGGACGGATCAGCAGAAGCAAGTATTGGCGCAGCCGGAGCTCGCGTAACCGTCGCAGGCGGTGTAGGTGCTCCTCGTTCCGCCGCCCTCGGCGAAGGTCAGATCGCGGTTCTCCAGCAGCCGGAGGGTGTCACGGTTGAGCTTGAGCTCGAGCGCCTTCGTGCTTTCTTCATCGGATCTCCGTTCGGCGAGCGCTCGACGCGCCCGGCGGTAAGGATGATTCCCCTAAGCGATGGTACCCGGCGAAGGCAAAACGGGGCCTCTCGATCTTCCTCTACCCCCTTCAGGTGCGCTAGGTGGCCCGCGGCGAAGGATGCCTGGCACTCCTCGAATACAATCTATATCAGAAAGCTGAAACCGAAGTTTTCGGATACTATAAATGCAACGGCTTTGGTCCTCCTCTACTCCTATGCGACTCCGAATCGCCGTCACCGACAACGACTGGTTCCGCTTCCTGCGGAGCCTGCCCGGGGTAGACGAGGTGAATTTCTGGATGCCGGGGGGCGGACAGACCTTCAAGGCGCTGGATCCCGGAGAGCCGCTCCTCTTCAAGCTGCACTCCCCGGAAAACTACATTGTCGGCGGCGGCTTCTTCGTTCGCTTCCTCTTCCTCCCCTGGAGCTTCGTATGTGAAGCCTTCGGCCAGAAGAACGGGACCGCGACTCAAGAAGAGATGAGGCAGAGGATCGAGAAGTACCGCCGCGCGCGGATCGGGCCCAACGATACGATCGGCTGCATCCTGCTCCGAGACCCATTCTTCTTCGACGAGCCGCTCTGGATCCCATCGCCGCCGGACTTCGCGCTCAACATCGTCCAGGGGAAGAGCTACGACACGGAGACGCCGGCCGGACGGCGCCTGTGGGACGAGGTGACCGCCCGCCTCCAGGGGATCTCCGCGCCGGCAGAGATCGCGGCGGAGGAAGCACCCCGGATCTACGGCGACCCGGTGCTCGTCCGTCCGCGGCTGGGCCAGGGGACCTTCCGCGTCCTGGTGACGGACAACTACCGCCGCCGCTGCGCCGTCACGGGAGAGAAGGCCCTCCCGGTCCTGGACGCCGCGCACATCCGCCCCGTGGCTGAGGGGGGCCAGCACCGCCTCGACAATGGTCTCCTCCTTCGTACCGATGTCCACCGCCTCTACGACGCCGGCTATGTGACCGTGACTCCTGAGGGCCGCTTTCTCGTCAGCCGTCGCCTCAAGGATGATTTCGACAACGGCGAGCCCTACATGCCCTTCCACAACCAGAGCATCTGGATGCCCGGAGATCCCATCAGCCAGCCCAACCGAGAGGCGCTGGAGTGGCACTCGGAGGAGGTGTTTTTGGGGTGAGGAGAGAAAGAAATTGGTCCGCCGGCGGCGCTATCAATGATTTATAAGCCTGTCCATCCGAGGTGCTCAGATAGAGCATCTACACTCGGCCGATGTATCGGATTTACCGGCTCCCTCAGGCGAGATCCAGCGAGCTCTCGGTAGGACGTGGTCATCAATCTATCCGAAACCACCACCATCATAGTTTCTGGTCTCACGCTGATAAGACCCAAGTCGAACAAGTTGTGAATATCCGCTCGAAGCAGCAGCCCATTCTGAACGCTATTAGTTTCGGCTCCTCGATAGGGAATGATATGAGCCGCCTCCAAAGCCTCGACAGCATCACATCCCGTAATCGCGCAGCGACCGCCGTACGCCACCAGCAGCTTTTCTCGGAATTCCTGCTGACCTCGGCGGCGGACGATCTGAGCCAAGACCTTCCGCCGGGAGTCGAGAATCCCTGTGGGATCGAAAGAGTGGCTCTCCGCAGCCAAATGCTGTTGCTCAGCGGCCAGGAGATCGATCTCGGTGTTTGTCCCTCCTGGATGCGCCAGAGCATTCGAGCCGAATCCCTCAAAGAAAAAATACCCTTCATCCCACCCAGCCACTAAGGCCAATCCAAGAATCTCATAGCGAACGGCCGGCCTGGGTCTCGTCTGGCGCATCACGCCAACAGGGACGGCATCCTGCCAGCAAAGCATGAGGCCTCGATTGGTAAACTCCGAGTCCCGCGCTTCTGGATCCTCGTTCTCTTGGAAGTAGCCGTAGCTCCAAGTCCCATCTTCTCGCGGGTACGGCCCCATCTCATCGTAGCGGCTGTTCAGAACCTGCCTCGCGCTCAGCGCGTATTCAGACCAGCCCGGCTTATAAATCCCCTTCGCCCGGGTCGCAAGGAACGTGGGACCCTCCGGCGTCGATAGGCTCTCTGGCCATGGCTGCTCTGTACCGGCGTGGCGTTGGAACCACTCCAGAGCCATCCGGTGCCTTACGGGTAGACGCGCGAGAAGATCCTGTAGGACAAGCACCCGTTAATCCCAATCGTGAGTGATGCGGAAAGGGATAGCACGGGTAGGGATGAGGATCAATGATCGAAAGAAGGTAATTTGAAGGCGTGGGCTCAGCCTTGTGAGTCTTTATGCGCTCAAACGAGGAGGAGTTTCGGATAGAGATGCCATGAAATAAAATTGTAGAGACGTCCCAGCCCGTTTCAGCACAACATCGGTAGGGCTTCAACGTCGGGACGTCTCCGGAGGGGCACTGCCGGTGCGTAGGTTCCTGCCGAACCGGGCCAGCTGTGGTGATCTATCTGAGGATGGCGCGTTCGGAGCGGCATGCCCTTCGAGGAGACGTCCCGCCTTTCGTGGCCTGCGGTCGTTCTGCTGAAGCGGGCTGGGACGTCTCTACCCCTTCGCTGGAGGTTGATTTCGCGGGCCACAACTCTGCTTCCAGCCCGCAGGGTTCCACCTGGGGCTGGCGCCCAATTGGCCATAGGACGTTCCAGAGACGCCCCACGGGGCGTCTCTACAATGGGTCTAGATGTAAGTGCGTAGTTGCCACCTTCCGGACACCCTCTGGGAGAGGGAGAGAAGGCCCCTTCTCCCAGAGGAGAGGGGTTGGGGTGAGGTCGAGGGGGCACAAACGGCGACGTTTTAGACATCCCCGGAGAGGCAGAATCCCTACTCCCTGGCACGCAGCTCGGCGAGCCTGGCCTGTTGCGGCTCGGTCAACAGGTTCTTGATGCGGACGAGGAGGAGGATCTGGGACCGCTTCACCTGGCGCTCCAGATTGAGCACCTTGTCCACCTGGGCCAGCACGGCGCTCTCGTCCACCGGCCGGGCCTGGAGGAGGCGGACCAGCTTCTGGCTCTCCCCCTGGAGATCGAACTGGGCGTCCGTGGCCTTGGCCTGCATCTTCTGGACCTCTTCCTTGATCGCGGCGCGCTGCCGCTCGTCGAGGTTGATCTCCTGGGCATGTTTCATCACCAGCTCGGGAGGAAAGACCGCCCTGGCGATCGGATCGTCGCCCGGGCCGTCGGCGCGAGCGGCGAGGGCGAAGCCGCACAGGGCGATCAGAAAGAGAACGGTTGTCGCTTTCAGGGTCCTGATCTTCGGGATCATGATGAGGGTCTCCTTTCGGATGGAGAGGTAAGGGGCATCTCCCGCAGGTCGAGCACGCTTCGGCCCCAGGCCGGCGGGCTGGCGAGGAGGTCGCGGCCCGGGGTCGCGAGCAGGAAGCCGGTGGGGGAACGCCATTCGGCCAGAGGCGGCACGGCGGTGGAGGGGCGCGGCTCCCGGACCCGTGTCCCCAGCCAGACGCCCAGCACCGCGAGCGCGACGGCCACCGCCAGCCACAGCGGGCAGGCCGGGAGAATGGAGAGGTGCGCGGTGCGGGCCCGGCCGCGCCGCACGATCTGGTCGAAGGGCGGCGTCCGGGCCTCCTCTTCCCGGCGCAGCTCGGCGAAGGCAGCCGCCAGATCGCGGTCGTCCTCGGGAGTCATGGCTTCCCCTCGCGGCCGAGCCGCCGTTGGAGGGCGATCTTGCCCCGGTGATAGTGGGTGCGGGCGCTGCCCAGGGAGATGCCGAGCACCCGCGCGGCCTCGTCGAGGGTCATCTCCTGATAGAAGACGAGATGGAGCACCTCGCGCTGGCGGGCCGGCAGCCCCTGTAAAGCCGTCCGCAGGGCGTGGCCCGATTGGGCCTCGTTCAGGCGCGTCTCGGGGCTCGGCGGCGGGCCCGGGTGCCCGTCCCGCCACTGCGGGCCGACGATCGACCGCAACCACCGGCCGCGCCGGTGCTCGGCCGCGGTGCGGCGGATGACGCCGAACAGCCAGGTCCGGAAGCTGGACCGTCCGCCGAAGCGGGCGCGTCCGTCGAGGATCTTGAGATACGCCACCTGCAACACCTCCTCGGCCTCCTCGCGCTCCCACCGGCAGCAGCTCAGGGCCCAGCCGGCGCTGGCCGGGTGGAGCTCCACGAGGGATCGCTGGATTTCGTCGTCGGTCATCGGGCTCTCAAAGAGCCGGGATCAGGCCCGGCTCGTCTCTTGAGTGGAGATGGCGGGGGTTGTATATGACAGAAGCCTCCCTTGCCCCGCACCCTCCTTTTGGCTACCATCCCGCCGTTTGGGCAGTCGGTTTGCCCTCCTCCATCTCCCCTACAGGAGCCCTATGTACCGAGATCCCGATTTCTCCAAGCCGAGCCTCGCCAACGCGCCCGAGTGCCGGTTCGAGCCCGCTCCGGCGGATACCGTCCTGCCGGACGGCTTCATGTCGACCACCAACTTTCCCACCTACGTCAAGATCGGCGGCCGGTGGCGCATGCCGGAGCGCCCCCGCATGGACTCCCACCTGGTCTGGGATCCCGCCACGGAGCGGCTCGCGGTCAAGGAGTTCCGCCTCGTCCGCCAGGGGGACCTCGTCGCCGTCGCCACCGCCGAGGACGGCTCGGAGGGGGTGCTGGTGTGGGACCGCGGCTTCCTCGGCGAGGTGGACGACACCCACGTCAACGAGGCGTTCGCGTTCATGTCCTCGGAGGTGAGCCGCGAGAAGCCGGTCAACTATGACGCGATCTTCCGCGAATTCGTCCGCAATCGCGGGTCGAACGGCTACATCCTCTGGGTGATCGGGCCGGCCCTGGTCCACGCCCGCGGACGCATCGCCATGGAGTGGCTGATCCACAACGGCTACTGCCACGGCCTGATCACGGGGAACGCGGTGGGGGTCCATGACGTGGAGGCCGCCCTCTACGGCACCACGCTCGGCATGATGGCCGACGGCTCGGGCACCGCCGGCGGCCACGCCACCCACATGCGGGCCATCAACGAGGTCAAGAAGGCCGGATCGATCCAGGCCCTGGTTGACGCCGGGAAGCTCAAGGGGGGAATCATGCACGCCCTGACGGTGACCGGCACCCCCTACGTGCTCGCCGGGTCGATCCGCGACGACGGCCCGCTGCCGGAGACGATCCCCTCGGCCCTCGACTCCCAGGGGGCCATGCGGGAGCTGACCGTGAAGGCCACCATGGTGGTGATGGTCGCCACCGCCCTCCACGCCATCGCCACGGGGAACATGCTGCCGACCTTCTGCGTCCGCCCGGACGGCTC
>JAICSG010000643.1 GCA_025937035.1 Thermoanaerobaculia bacterium
GACCGCCATGACTCCGGCGGAGATCGAGCGGCTCGACCACCGGGCCCGCCGCCTGGTCGGCGTCTCGCTTTATCTCCTGGCGGCCTACGTGGCGGCCGACGCGGCGCTCGCGCTCTGGCGGCGCGAGCGGCCGTCCGCCAGCCCGGTGGGAATCGGCCTCACGGTGGTCTCGCTGTTCGCCATGATCTGGCTCGCCCGCGCCAAGCGGCGGGCCGCCGCCCGCCTGGGCAGCCGGGCGCTGGCGGCCGATGCCTTCCAGACCACCGCCTGCTGGGGGCTCTCCCTGATCACCCTGGCCGGCATCGGCCTCAACGCCGCCCTCGGATGGTGGTGGGCCGACCCCGTCGCGGCTCTGGGGATGATCCCGCTGCTGGTCCGTGAAGGGCTGGAGGCCTGGCGGGGCGAGGATTGCTGCCGGGACGGCCAGCACGTATGATCCCTGGGCGGCGGTGGAGTCCGCCTTCAACCGCCTCTCCTTCCGGAGCGGCCAATGACTCCTACCTGTTTACCTGGCTATCCCGAGGAGGAGTCTGGTGCGCCTTCTGTGGATCTGCATCGCCGGGGCCGTCGGGACCGGCGCCCGTTATCTCCTGGGGGATTGGATCCTCCGGCAAACCGGCCCTCTGTTCCCCTGGAGCACCCTGATCATCAACGCCCTCGGATCGTTCCTGCTGGGGGCGATCATGCAGGTGGCCCTCTCGGTCGAGGGCTTCGACCCGACGCTCCGGGTGGCCCTCACCACCGGCCTGATGGGCGGGTTCACCACCTACTCGACGTTCAACTACGAGTCGTTGCGGCTCTTCGAGGAGGGCGCGCTGTGGCTCGGCGCCCTGAACGTCGGCGGCACCGTGATCTGCTGTCTCCTCGCCGGAAGGCTCGGGATGCTCCTCGGCCACCTGCTGGTGGGGGCCTGAGCAAGGGGCGACTCTCTACGCCTGCTGCGCGCCGGTGAACGGCCACTGCCCGCTGTTCCCGTAAAGGGGCCTCCGGCGGGCCTCCTCCACGGCGCGGGCGGCCAGGCGGCCGGAGACGACGGCGCCTTCCATGGTGGCGAGGTACTGCTGGCGGGTGTAGTCCCCGGCCAGGGTCAGGCCCTCGACGGGGGTCGCCTGCTGCGGCCGCAGCCCGTCGTTGCCGGGAGACAGCGAGTAGAAGTCGGCCGGGAGCTTGATCACACGGTAGCGGGTGACGCGGTCGCGCACGTGGACGCCCAGGCGCTCGGCGTCGCGGCAGGTGATCTCCAGGATCTGCGCCGGGTCCATGCCCAGGAAGGGCTCGGGGGGCGTGAGGATCACCGAGAGGCGTCCGGGGCACTGGCGGAAGGTGGTCCGGGACTGCTCGGCGAAGCTGGCGAGAACCGTCCCCGGGCCGAAAGTGGTGCGGTCGATCGGCATCGATGGGCGGTCGAGCTCCATCTGGATGGTGACCGCGGGCATCGTCGGCAGCCGCAGCATGGGCTGGAACCAGGGGTGGTCGCCAAGCGCTTGGCGGATGAGCTGCTGGGCGGGTGCGATCGAGGCCGCCAGGACGACGTGGTCCGCCGCGATCCGCTCGCCGGAGACCTCGACGCCGGTCACGCGCCCCCCTTCGGTCAGAAGCCGGGTCACCCGGGCCCGCGTCCGCACCCGGCCGCCGTTGCGGACGATGGCCGCTGCGACCGGCGCGGCCATCACGTCGGTCATCCCGCCGAGGAACGCCCCGACCCGAAGAGTGTAGATGCGGGGGAGATAGGGGCCGAGGGTGCCGAAGAAGGCGTAGGCCGAATACCGCTCCGGGGGGAGGAAGTAGAGCCCGGAGGTCAGGGGGATCAGCACGTTGTGGATGGCGTTCTCGGTGACGCCGTACGCCCTCGCCTTGTCGCGGACGTTGACCCGGTCGAGCGCGGCGGGGTTGGTGAGGTACTCCAGCAGGCCGGCGGTCAGGAAGCCGGCGAGGGTGAAGCGGTCGAGGAGCGAGAGGAGCTCGAAGTTCCCCAGCGCTCCCCCCAGGGTCTCGAAGGGCCGGAACAGGGGCGCCGCGCCGAACACGCCGTTGCCGCGCCCGTCGGGCAGCCGGATCTCGACCTCGTCCTCCCAGTAGACGATCTGGTTGACGTCGATGCCCGCCCGGCGCAGGAGATCGGGGAAGGCCTCGTAGAACCCGAGGACGCGGTGGAGCCCGGACTCGACCCGCATCCCGTCCTCGTCCCAGGACGAGGTGCGGCCGCCGACCACCGGTCCCGCCTCCAGCAGCAGCACCTGACGGCCGCGGGAGCTGAGCTCGAAGCCGCAGCTCAGGCCGGCCAGCCCCGCGCCCACGACGATGACGTCGGCTTGCTCCATGGTGCGCCCTCCTCCCCGGCCAGCGTAGGCGGCCTTGCTTCAGGGGACGAATGAGCCGCGGGGCTCAAAAGAGGTCCAGAAAAAAGAAAAACGCCGCCGTCCCAAAGGGAGCGGCGGCCGTGGAGACTGAGCCGGGCTGGATGAGGCGGCCGGCTCAGTGCGGAATGCTGGTGAAGGTGCCGTCCTCGAGCGGCGCCTCGAAGGTGAGGCGTCCCTCGCGGTAGGTGGCACCCCGGAGGGTCAGGGCGAGGGCGTCGCCCAGGTCCTCCGCGAAGTGGATCTTCAGCGTGTCCCGCACCTCGCGCGGGAGGTCGTCGAGATCGGCTTCGTTGGCCTTCGGCAGCAGGACCTCGGTGATCCCGGCGCGCACGGCGCCGAGCACCTTCTCCTTGACGCCGCCGATCGGCAGGACCCGGCCGGAGAGGGTGATCTCGCCGGTCATCGAGAGCTCGTGCCGGGACTTGCGGCCGGACAGGGCGGAGACCATGGCGGTGGCCATAGCGACCCCCGCCGAGGGGCCGTCCTTCGGGATGGCGCCGGCCGGCACGTGGACGTGCAGGTCGCGGTCGAAGCACTCGACGGGGATGCCCAGCGAATCGGCGTGCGACCGGGCGTAGCTCCAGGCCGCGCGGGCCGACTCCTTCATCACGTCGCCGAGCTGGCCGGTGAGCACCAGGTCCCCCTTGCCCTTCATGGTGGAGGCCTCGACGAACATGATGTCGCCACCCATCGGTGTGTAGTACATGCCCGTCGCCACGCCGACCTGGTCCTCGCGGTTGGCCTTCTCGGGGTGGACCTTCGGCCGGCCGAGGAGCTCGTGCACCTTGTCGGCGTCGACGTCCACCTGGTCGACCTCGCGCGCGGCGATCTTGCGGGCCACCTTGCGGCCGAGCTTGCCGAGCTCGCGCTCGAGCTGGCGGACGCCCGCCTCCCGAGTGTAGCCGGTGATCACCTCGGCCAGGGCGGCGTCGCTGATGTCGATCTGCTCCGCCTTGAGGCCGTTCTCCTTGAGCTGCCGCGGCACCAGGTAGCGCTGGGCGATGGCCAGCTTCTC
>JAICSG010000255.1 GCA_025937035.1 Thermoanaerobaculia bacterium
CCGGAGAAGTATTACGCCGAGAACCTGAGACGCTACGGCGCCCGGCCGGTGGGCTTCTGCAAGGTCCCGCCGAGCGCCCAGGAGAGCGTTACGCACTGAGCCATCAGCGTGGACGGGTACATGAAGCGGAAGTCGTGCGTCGGGGTGGCGGCCAGGTAGGAGAGGTAGTAGCCCAGGGGGACCAGCAGCAGGCAGGCTAGGAACCTGTACCTCTCTCCTCCCTGCCGGAACGACAGCGCCAGCAGGACGGCCACCCAGAGGACGCTCACCGCGATCCAGACCAGATGGACCCCGCCGAGCCAGCGCCAGCCGCTCTCGCTCACGTTCGTCTCCACCTCGCTCAGCCAACCTCGCGCTGGAGCGAAGCGGTCATTCAGGCGCAGGCCGTAGGGGTTCTGGACGATCGAGCCGTGGAAGAAGTACGAGGTCTGGTCGACCCCTAAGAGGGTCTTGAACGCGGTCAGCTTCACCCGCGCGAGATCCCCCGGAAATCTCCTGAGGGCGTAGAGGTACTCGGCCCGCAGCCGGGGGTAGTCGAGCCGCATGGTCTTGTCCACCGGACTCGGATCGTCCCAGAAGATGAATCCGATGTCTCCCGGCCGGTAGCGGGCGAGGCCCGCCTCGTCGCGGATGTGGCTCCGCGTCCACGGCAGCTCCGCGCAGAGGTCGCGGCCGGCGGCGCAGATCCCCACCAAGTCGAGCACCATCACCTGCGAATCGGGGTGCAGCTTCGTGACCCGGAAAAAGGCGTCGGTCAGGGGGTTGGCCACCAGCCAGAGCGCCAGTGGCGCCGCGGCGGTCGCGAGCGCGGCGCGCCGTCCCATCCCCGCCCGCCGCAGCCCCAGCCAGAGCACCAGGCCGAGCACGGGGAGGACCACCACCGCGTTGTGGCGGACCAGCCCCAGCAGCGCCGAGAGGAGCACCAGCAGCGCCACCCGCCGCCGCTCCATCCCCCGGCGGAAGAGGGCGATCGCCAGGGCGCCGATCCAGAGCAGCAGGACCGCCGCCCAGGCGTCCTTCCAGAAGGTCATCAGATAGAAGGCGAGCGGGCTCCACGGCAGCAGCAGGACCAGCAGGACCAGCAGCGCCAGCCAGGCGGCCCGGCCCGGCGGGACGCGGTCCCCCCAAAGGAGCTCCAGAGACTCCCGGGCCAGGGCGCGGACGCCGAAGACCCCGGCCAGGCACTGGGCCAGCATCAGCAGCCCGAGGGCGCCTCCCAGGCCGAGAACGGCGCGGAGGACGATCGCCATCAGCGGGGGCTGCCAGTCGTTGTACTGCCCGGTGACCGCCTGGCCGTACTGGATGATCGAGTCCTGGGACATCAGCCCGGGGAAGAACAGCCGCCAGAGCGCCAGGGCGACGGCCACCGCGAGGGCGTCAGGCCACCGTTCTTTCCGGATTTCCATAGGGGGCTTTGATATTGTCATCAAAGGTGCTCGAATCCAAAGACAAGAACCCGGAAGCTCTGGAAGGCGTCAGGGGACGCCGGGAGTGGCTCGGCCTCGCCCTCCTCGTCGCGGCCGGCCTCGGCCTCCGGCTCGCCTTCGTGACGGTCTTCCCCACCCTGCCGTTCTCCGATTTTCGCGGCCTGCTCGAGTTCGCCCTGCGGATGCGGGATTTTTCGCCGACCACCGGGGGCTTCTACTGGGATTACTTCAATCCGGGCCTGCCGCTCATCCTCTCCCTGATCCTGCGTGCGTTCCCGGCCGCGCCCGAGACGGCGGCCCGCCTTTCGACCGCGGTCGCCACCGGGCTCCTGCCCGTCTTCCCCTACCTCCTCTGGCGCGGCGTACAGCCCCGCTGGGTGCGCCTGCTGGCGGGGTGGACGCTGGCGCTCTGGCCGGGCCAGATCACCTTTTCCGGCGTCGTCGCCCAGGACAACTGGGTGCTGGTGCCGACCATCGCCCTGGGCGCCCTGGCCGTGCGCTCGCTCGCCGGCCGCGAGAGGCACCCCGTGGCGGCGGGCCTCCTCTACGCGCTGGGCGTGGCCATCCGCCAGGAGATGCTGGTGGCGCTCCTCCCCCTGCTCCTCGGCGCCGCTCTCGGCGCTACCGGAGAGGACGGGCGCCGGCGCTGGCGCGGCGCGCTCCTCCTCTGCCTCCTCGCGGCCGGCGTGCCTCTGCTGCTGTTGGCGCTCCAGCGCCGGGCGGCCACGGGCCGCTTCGCCCTCACCTCGGAGCATGGCGGCATGGCCGTCCTCGGCTCCTACGTCCCCGGCGCGACCGCCAATGCCTGGGGGAACCCGATCGCCTACATCGCCGCGGTCGAGCCGTCGCTGCTGGAGGATCCCGCGGCGATGCGACGGCAGGCGCTCCGGCTCGCCCTGCGCCAGGCGCTGGCGAGGCCGGCCTTCCACGCCGCCCGCATCACCGCCTTCACCCTCGACTTCGCCGTCAGCGCCGAGCCGTCCAACCTGTTCTGGAGCCTGGTGGCCCCGGAGGCCCTGCCGGCCGCCGAGCGTCCGCGCGCCGCCGCCTTCTCGCGCGTCGCGTACGACTTCCTCCACTTCGAGATGGCGGCCCTGCTGGCGCTCTTCCTGGCCGCCCTGCTCCTCGCCCGCCGGTCCCCCGCGGTCTGGCTCCTCGCCGCCGCCATCGCGCTGAAGGTCGGCATCCATGCCGTCACCGTGGCCCAGGGGAGATACTTCCTGGCCTCCACGGCGCTGCAGATCCTGGTGATCGCGCTCGGCGCCCGGGAGGCGTCCGGCCGGCGTTCCCGCCGGTTCGCGGCCGCGGCGCTGGCCTTCGGCGGGGCCGTCGCCGCCGGCGTCCTCTGGATCGGCCCCCGGGCCATCGCCCGGGTGAAGGCGGCCGATGTCGATCCGCCGCGCACCTACCGCTTCAGCCTCTCCCCCTTCCCCCGCGAGCCCCGGATCCTCGACTGCAAGATCGAGCGGGGCCGCCTCGTCGACGCGTCCGAGACCGGGGCCACGCTGGAGACCTTCGACCCCAACCCCTCTCCCGGCGAGAAGGCCGTCGCGGACTGCCTCTTCCGGGCCGCCGTCCCCGCCTCCCCCCTGGTCATCCGCCTCCTCGATCCGTATGCTCCCGGCGGATCTCCGGGACGGATGGTGCAGCGGGCGCTGGTGGACGGCCGCGAGGTCCTCGTTCATGACGTCGCCGCGGAGCCGGGGAACGGCTGGACCGAGATCCCGCTCGGGACGCTCCCCCCCGGCCGGCGCACGGCGATCCGCATCGAGCTGGTGGCGGTCCAACCCGACCCCGGAATCCCCTGGGGACGTCAGGCTACGACCTCCTTCGAGCTCGCGCACGCGCAGGAGAGACGATGACGCAGGCACATCTCCAGGCTCCGACGGACCTCGCTCCCCGCGATTCCGCCGAGGAGCGGTACCGCCGCGAGCGCACCGCCCACTGGGACGCGGTCGCCCGCCGCCGGGGTCGCCTCGCCGGCGCCTACCACCGGCGCCTGGAGCGCGTCTACCGCTTCCTGATCCCTCCCGGCTCCCGGGTGCTGGAGATCGGCTGCGGCGAAGGGGACCTGCTGGCCGCCCTGAAGCCAGCGGTGGGCGTGGGCGTCGACCTCTCGGACGAGATGGTTCGCCGGGCCGCCGAGCGCCATCCGGACCTCCGCTTCCTCCACGCGGACGTCCACGAGCTCGAGGACCTGGGAGAGACCTTCGACTATGTCATCCTCTCCGACCTGCTCAACGACGCCTGGGACGTCCAGCGCCTGCTGCGCCGGATCGCGCCGCTCACAGACCGCCGGACGCGGGTGATCCTCAACTTCTACAGCCGCCTCTGGGAGCTGCCGCTCGCCCTCGCCCAGCGCCTGGGGCTGGCCCGGCCGGTGCTCTACCAGAATTGGCTCACCGTCCCCGACGTCAAAAACCTCCTGCGGCTGGCCGGCTTCCAGACCATCCGGCACTGGCCGGAGGTGCTGCTGCCGCTGCCCATCCCCCTGCTGGCGCCGTTCTGCAACCGCTTCCTGGTGCGCCTCTGGCCGTTCAAGCACCTGGCCCTCTCCAACTTCCTGGTGGCCCGGCCGGCCCCCCGGCCGCTGCCCGAGGAGCCGGTGGTCTCGGTGATCGTGGCGGCGCGCAACGAGGAGGGGAACATCCCCAACATCTTCGCCCGCACGCCCGAGATGGGGGCCGGCACCGAGATCGTCTTCGTGGAGGGCCATTCCAAGGACAACACCTGGGAGGCCATCCAGCGCGAGATCTCGGCACACCCCGAGCGGCGGGCGCGAGCCTTCCAGCAGACCGGCAAGGGCAAGGGGGACGCCGTCCGCCTGGGGTTCGCCGAGGCGGCCGGCGACGTGCTGATGATCCTCGACGCCGACCTCACCGTGCCGCCCGAGGACCTCCCCCGCTTCTACGAGGTGATCCGCTCGGGCCAGGGGGAATTCGTCAACGGCGTGCGGCTGGTCTATCCGATGGAAAAAGAGGCCATGCGCTTCGCCAACCTCCTGGGCAACAAGTTCTTCAGCCTGGCCTTCTCCTGGCTCCTGGGCCAGCCGATCAAGGACACCCTCTGCGGCACCAAGGTCCTGCGCAAGCCGGACTACGAGACCCTCGCCGCCAACCGCTCCTACTTCGGCGACTTCGACCCCTTCGGCGATTTCGACCTCCTCTTCGGCGCCGCCAGGATGAGCCTGGAGATCGTGGAGGTCCCGGTCCGCTACCGCGAGCGCACCTATGGCGAGACCAACATCCAGCGCTGGAGGCACGGCTGGCTGCTGCTCAAGATGTGCGCCTTCGCCGCCGGGCGGATCAAATTCATCTGATGCTCACCCGCTGGCTGGAGCACCCGCTCACCCGGGGGCTCGACATCGACGATCCACGCACCACGCACCTGCGGCGGCGTATTCTGGCCGAGAAGCGCTTCCTGCGCCGGATCTATGAGGAGTGGTACGCGGCCCTCGCCGCCTCCCTGCCTCCGGGTGAGGCCCCCGTTCTGGAGCTCGGCTCCGGCGCCGGCTTCCTGGCCGATTTCGTCCCCCGGCTGGTGCGCTCCGAGGTCTTCTACACGCCGGGGATCGATCTCGTTCTGGATGGCCTGGCGCTCCCCTTCCGGGAAAGCTCGCTGCGGGGGATCGCGATGACCAACGTCCTCCACCACCTGCCGTGCCCTCTCCGCTTCTTCGCCGAGGCGGCGCGCGCCGTGCGGCCGGGCGGCGTGGTGACGATGATCGAGCCCTGGGTCACCCCCTGGTCGCGCTGGGTTTATACGCGGCTCCACCACGAGCCGTTCCTCCCCGAGGCGCGGGACTGGGAGATCCCCTCCGGCGGCCCGCTCTCCGGGGCCAACGGCGCGCTGCCATGGATCCTCTTCCACCGCGACCGCCAGCGCTTCGAGCGCGAGGCCCCGGCCTGGCGGGTGCGCTCGATCGCGCCGATGATGCCCTTCCGCTATCTCGTCTCCGGCGGGGTCTCCCTGCGGAGCCTGACGCCCACCGCCAGCTATCCCCTCTGGAAAGGTTTCGAAAGGGCGCTCTCACCTCTGGCCGGCCGTCTCGCCATGTTCGCCCACGTGGTGCTCGAACGGAGGGACGCGTGAGCGGCGATCCGCTCGTCCACCGCCTCGGCCGCCTGCTGACCAGGATGCTCCTCGCCCCCGGCCTCCGCGACCTCCCGGGGGCTCGCGGCCTCTACGCCCGCTTCTACGTGCTGGGCAAGACGCTGGCGGAGCCTCGCGAGCGCCGCTTCCTTCAGGAGCAGGTCGAGCCGGGCATGGTGGTCTTCGACGTCGGCGCCAACGTCGGCTTCTACACCCTCCTTCTGGCGGACCGTGTCGGCCCGCAAGGCCGCGTCCACGCCTTCGAGCCCGACCCGCTGAGCTTCGAGATCCTGAAAAGCCGCGCGGCGGGCCGCTCCAATATCGAGATCAACCAGACCGCCGTCGGAGACCACGCCGGCGCCATCACCCTCTACACCAACCGCTCGAACCGGGCCGACAACCGCGTCCACCCCTCCCTGGGAGCCGAGACCGCCGAGGCCGTGGAGGTCCCGCTGACCACCCTCGACGACTACTGCGCCGCCCGTGGGATCGATCGGATCGACGCCGTGAAGATGGATATCCAGGGCGCCGAGGTGGCGGCTTTAGAAGGGTTTCGGAAGACAGTCGCCCGCTTGAAACCCCGGTGGATGCTGATCGAGTTTTCTCCTGAGCACCTGCGAGGGGCGGGATCGAGCCCCGAGGCGTTCTGGGCGATTCTCGGCGAGCTCGGGTTCGAGCCGTGGGGGTTCGAGGAGGGCGGGGAGGCGTTCCGGATCGGGGATACGGCGGCGTTTTCGC
>JAICSG010000323.1 GCA_025937035.1 Thermoanaerobaculia bacterium
AGGACGAGCTGCACGAGGCGGCGGGTTTCGGGGGCCATGGTGGTCTCGCGGAGCTGGAGGGGGTTCATCTCGCCCAGCCCCTTGAAGCGCTGCACGTTGGGCTTCCCCTTTTTCCCCTCGGCCTCGATGCGGTCGAGGATCCCCTTCTTCTCCCGCTCGTCGAGCGCGTAGTAGACCTCCTTGCCGAGGTCGATGCGATAGAGCGGAGGCATCGCCACGTAGACCCGGCCATCCTCGACCAGGCCGCGGAAGTGGCGGAGGAAGAGGGCGCAGAGGAGGGTCGCGATGTGGGCGCCGTCCGAGTCGGCGTCGGCGAGGATGCAGACCTTGCCGTAGCGCAGGCCGTCGCGCTTCTCCGAGCCGGGGTCGACCCCGAGGGCCACGGCGATGTCGTGCACCTCCTGCGAGCCCAGCACCTCGGTGGGGTCGACCTCCCAGGTATTCAGGATTTTGCCGCGCAGGGGGAGGATCGCCTGGTACTCCTTGCTGCGGGCCTGCTTGGCCGAGCCGCCCGCCGAGTCCCCCTCGACCAGGAAGAGCTCGGTGAGACCGAGGTCCTGGCTGGTGCAGTCTGCGAGCTTGCCGGGGAGGGCCGGGCCGGAGGTGACCGTCTTCCGCTTCACCTGCTTGCCCGAGCGCAGGCGCGACTGGGCGCTGTCGATGGCCAGGCGGGCGATCCGCTCGGCGTCGGCCGTGTGCTGGTTGAGCCAGAGGGCGAAAGAGTCCTTGGCCACGCCGGAGACGAACGCCGCCGCCTCGCGCGAGGAGAGCCGCTCCTTGGTCTGGCCGGTGAACTGCGGGTCCTTCATACGCACCGAGAGCACGTGGCAGCAGCGCGACCAGACGTCCTCGGGCGCCAGCTTGACCCCGCGCGGCAGAAGGTCCCGGAATTCGCAAAACTCGCGGATGGCGTCGGTGAGGCCGGAGCGGAAGCCGTTGACGTGCGTCCCCCCCTGGGTGGTGGGGATCAGGTTGACGTAGCTCTCCCCCACCCCGTCCGACGTCTCCTCCTCCTCGCCCAGCCAGCAGACGGCCCAGTCGACCTCCTCGTCCTGGCCACGGAAGTGGCCGATGAAGGGCTCGTCCGGCACCGTCTGGCACCCCGCGAGCTCGTCGGTGAGGTAGTCCTTGAGGCCGTCCTCGTAGTACCAGTCCTCGTTGTCCTCGGGGACCTCCTCGTGGACGAAGCGGATGTGGAGGCCCGGACAGAGCACCGCCTTGGCGCGCAGGACGTGCTTGATCTTCGGGATGCTGAACTTGGGCGAATCGAAGAACTTGGGGTCCGCCCAGAAGCGGACGGTGGTGCCGGTGTTGCGCTGGCCGACGGTGCCCACAACCTTCAGGCTCGAGGTCTTCTGCCCATCGGCGAAGGCCATGTGGTGCTCCTTGCCCTCGCGCTTCACCCACACCTCCAGCCTGGAGGAGAGGGCGTTCACCACCGAGACGCCGACGCCGTGGAGGCCGCCGGAGAAGCGGTAGCTCTTGTCGGAGAACTTGGCGCCCGAGTGCAGGCGGGTGAGGATCACCTCGACCCCCGGCACCTTCTCCCCCTTGTGGAGGTCGACCGGCATGCCGCGGCCGTTGTCGGACACCGAGAGCGATCCGTCCTCGTGGAGGGTGACCACGATCTCCGTGCAGTAGCCGGCGATGGCCTCGTCGGCCGCGTTGTCGATGACCTCCTGCGCGAGGTGGTCGGGCCGGTCGGTGAACGTGTACATGCCGGGGCGCTTGCGCACCGGCTCCAGCCCGGTCAGGACTTCGATGGAAGAAGCGTCGTAAGCCATAGATCCTTGGAGCAGAGATTCAATGCCGGTCGTTCGAGGCGGCCCATGATACAGGAGTGGGATTCGGTTCCCAGTTGACGCCACGAGTCCGGAGTGCTATCTTACGCGGTAACGCAGCGTAATTCAAGAGGGGCCGGACCTCCGATCCGGTTCCGAGTCCCCCGTTCCCGTTGTTTTCGTCCATCCACGTCAAGGATCTCAAAGGAGGAAACATCATGAAGGCACGGTCTCTCGTTGTCGCGCTGTCCCTGCTCGCCCTGGCGGCGATGCCCGCCCTCGCTCAGGACAAGCCGAAGGATGCCCCCGCGATGAGCAACGCCGAGATGGAGGCCATGATGAAGGCCATGGCCCCGGGGGAGCATCAGAAGAGGTTGGCCCGCATGGCCGGCGATTGGACGTTCACCAACCGCGCGTGGATGGCCCCTGGTCAGCCGCCGATGGAATCCGCCGGCACCATGCACGCGGAGGTCCTGATGGGCGGCCGCTACGTCGAGCACACCTGGAAGGGGAATTTCATGGGGATGCCCTTTGAAGGCCGCGGGACCGACGGCTACGACAACATCGGCAAGCAGTACGTCAGCTCCTGGGTGGACAACATGGGGACCGGCATCATGTACGAGACCGGAACCTGTGACGACGTCGGCAAGGTCTGCACATACAACGGCGACGTATGGGACCCGATGTCCGGCAAGAAGTCCACGATGAAGCAGGTCATCACCTGGATGGACGACAACAACTTCAAGAACGAGATGTACGGGCCGGGGCCGGATGGCAAGGAAGTGAAGATGATGGAGATCGTGGCGAAGCGGAAGTAGCTTCATTCCGATTTAATCTCGAAGTCGCGGGCGAGCGAGTCCGTGATGGCGAGGCCCGCCAGGGTCGGAATCAAAAGGGCTCCTTCGCTACGGAGGAGACCCTCCTGAACGAGCCGCTCGATCAGCGGCTCGTTTCGTCTCCGCAGATCGAGGCCATAGCGCTCCTGAAATTCGCTCAGATCGATTCCGTCCACGATCCGAAGCCCGAGCATCAAGGCTTCGAGGGCAAGGTCCTCGCGCGTGAGCTCTTCGGAGCCCGCGATCGGCCGCTCGCCGTTATCAATCCTTTTCTCATAGGGTCCAAGCTTGCGCTCATTCCACCATCTGCGGGTGCCCGAGAATGAATGCGCCGAAGGGCCGAGGCCCAGATAAGGGACGTGGTGCCAGTACTTCTGATTGTGGCGCGAACGGTGCTCGGGCGATCGGGCAAAGTTCGAAACCTCGTAGGCCGGGTAGCCTTGATCGCGAAGGAATTCGTGGGTGAAGAGGAAGATCTCCGCCTGCTCCTCCTCTGGAAGCTCGGTCATCTTGCCACGAGCCAAGTGGAACCCGAACGGCGTCCCCTCATGAAACGTGAGCTGGTAGCAGGAGATGTGGTCGGGCGCGAGGGTGACCGCCTGCTCCAGCGTGCGCTTCCAGATCTCGAACGGCTGGCCCGGCAAGCCATAGATCAGATCGATCGAAATGGTATCGAAGCCCGCCCCGCGCGCCGTCTCCACGCTGCGCCGGGCCCCCTCGGGATCGTGCCGCCGGCCCAGGAATCTCAATGCGTCCGCGTCGAAGGACTGAATCCCAAGGGAGAGGAACCGGACGTTGAGATCGCGCCAGGCCCGGACGCTCTCCGGATTGACGTCCTCGGGATTCGCCTCGAAGGAGACCCAGGCGCCGTCCTGGACCGAAAGGCTTTCGCGGGCGGCTCCGAGAATGCGCGTGATGTCGTCTGGGGTCAGCGCCGAGGGTGTGCCGCCGCCGAAGTAGATGGTATCGATTCCCTCGAAAGCTTGCCGGTCCGGAGCCCACAAAGAGATCTCGGAGATCAGATGCTCGGCGAACCGCCTCCGCTTCTCCGGCCCGCCGGTCAGGACCGCGAAGTCGCAGTAGGGACAGATGGCGGAGCAGAAGGGGATGTGGAGGTAGAGGCCGGGGTTGGCTGACACAGCTACGTTCAGATCCGTCCTCTCCAATAGCCCGGCCTACGGCTCTGGTGGCCTATGGCAACGACGAGGATGGAATCAGGCTCGATTTTGTAGATTACATTGAAGCGAAATTTGTTCAACCTGGCGACCCGTAGTCGCCGTGAGATCCTTGGGCTCGACTCCGGAAAATAGCCCAGGCGCTCCATGACTGACAGGAATTCTTCGAGAAAACGATCGCCAAGATCTGGGCTTTCAGATTTATAAAACTGCCACGCCTCTTCAAGCTCAAGCTCAGCTCTTCGCAGCAGCCTGAACGGCTTCATCGATGGGTCGCGCGGAGTCTCCGGATTACCTCTTCGCCCGGAACCGCCTCCTCTTTCCCATCGAGGTAATCCTGATAGCGCCGTTCAGCTTCCTCAGCCCAAAGCCGCTCAAGCTCGGGATCGTCCCAGTACCCGGAAGGGACCTCTACATCTTCATCCTGGTGCGGCTTGGGGTCTTTGATAGCCATGATGATTTTTCCTCTATGGGCAATTCTACACCGGGTTGACCGCTGGCGCCATCCCCTCCCCATATGTCTTCATCAACGGCTTCTCCCGCCCCAGCCGCTCCTCGGCGGCTTGGACGAGCTCGGCCAGACCCTGGCGCTTCACAGCGCTCACGGGGACGGCCTGGAAGCGGCGGGCCAGGGCGGCGGCTTCGTGCGGCTCCAGGAGGTCGGTCTTGTTGAGGACGAGAAGGCGCGGGATGTCCGCCAGGTGGAGCTCGGTCAGGAGGCGCTCGACGGATTCCAGCTTCTGCTCCAGGCGCGGGTCCGAGGCGTCCACCACGTGGAGGAGGAGGTCGGCGGCGGCCAGCTCTTCGAGAGTGGCCCGGAAGGCGGCCACGAGGTCCGGCGGCAGGTCGGCGATGAAACCCACCGTATCGGTGATCACCACCTCCCCCTCGCGCGGAAAGCGCAGCCGGCGGCTGGTGGGGTCGAGGGTCATGAAGAGCTTGTTCTCGGCTTCCACCTCGCTGCCCGTCATCGCGTTCAGCAGCGTGCTCTTGCCGGCGTTCGTGTAGCCGATGATCGAGAGGACGGGCACCCCCTCCTCCCGGCGGCGGCGCCGGCGCAGGTCGCGCTGGCGGGAGAGCGACTCCACCTGCTTCTCCAGGGCCCGGATGCGGTCGCGGATGCGGCGGCGGCCGATCTCGATCACGGTCTCGCCCGGGCCCCGGCCGCCAATGCCGCCGGCCAGGCGCGATAGGCCGGCGTCCTTCTCGGTCAGGCGGGGGAGGGCGTATTTGAGCTGCGCCAGCTCCACCTGGAGCTTGCCGTCCCGGCTGCGCGCGCGCTGGGCGAAGACGTCGAGGATGAGCTGGGTGCGGTCGATCGCCTTGAGGCCCGTGGCGTCCTCGAAAGCACGGCTCTGAGCCGGCTTGAGGTCGAGGTCGAAGATGGCCACCGTGGCGCGGCTGCGCATGCCCTCCAGCACGATCTCCTGGAGCTTGCCCGTGCCGACCACCGTCCGCGGATGGACCTGGGAGCGCTTCTGGCGCACGGTGCCCGCGACAGCCACCCCGGCCGAGCGGACCAGCTCCAGCATCTCCTCGAAGTGCTCGTCCTCGGGGACGATGCCGATCACCAGGGCCCGTTCCTTTTCGGTCTCGCCCGAGGCGCTGGTGACGCGGGCGAATTCG
>JAICSG010000063.1 GCA_025937035.1 Thermoanaerobaculia bacterium
CCCGGAGGACGACCTCCCCGCCGCCCGCGAGGCGGCCGAGCGCTGGCGGCTCAAGGGGGGCGTGGACCCCCGGGCCCTCGCCCGCCATCTGGAGCGCAAAGGGTTTTCCCGCCGTGCTATCGTTGCCGTTTTAAACGGCGAATTGGACGACCTCGGAATCGACGACGGATCATGAAGAGCACAGACATTCGTTCAGGCTTTCTCGAATACTTCCGGGAGCGCGGGCATCGCGTGGTGCCGAGCTCGCCCCTGGTTCCGCAGGGGGACCCGACGCTCCTGTTCACCAACGCCGGCATGGTCCAGTTCAAGGACTATTTCCTCGGCATCCAGAAGCCGGATTCGCCGCGGGCCGCCTCGGCGCAGAAGGTCATGCGCGTCTCCGGCAAGCACAACGATCTCGAGAACGTGGGGCCGAGCCCGCGCCACCACACCTTCTTCGAGATGCTGGGCAACTTCTCCTTCGGCGACTACTTCAAGGAGGACGCCATCCGCTTCGGCTGGGACCTAGTGACCCGGGTTTGGGGCCTCCCCGCCAGCCGGCTGTTCGCCACCGTCTATGAGAAGGACGACGAGGCGTTCGACCTCTGGGTGAAGCTGTCGGGCCTGCACCCTGAGCGGGTCCACCGCTGCGGCGAGAAGGATAACTTCTGGGCGATGGGCGAGACCGGCCCCTGCGGCCCGTGCAGCGAGATCTTCGTCGATCTCTATCCCGACCGCCCCGAGGTGGGCTGGGAGGAGGGGACCGACTCCGGCCGCTACATGGAGATCTGGAACCTGGTCTTCATGCAGTATGACCGCGACACGGCGGGGATCCTGACCCCGCTCCCCAAGCCGTCGATCGACACCGGCATGGGGCTCGAGCGGATCACCTCCGTGCTCGAGGGGGTGTACTCCAACTACGACACCGATCTCTTTCAGCCGATCCTCGCCGCCACGGCCGACCTCGCCCACGCGAAGTATGGGGCGGACGCCGAGAAGGACGTCTCCATGCGGGTGATCGCGGACCACCTGCGGGCGGTCTCCTTCCTGCTCGCCGACGGCGTGATCCCCGGCAACGAGGGGCGCGGCTACGTGCTGCGCCGCATCCTCCGCCGGGCGGTGCGCCACGGTATGCGGCTCGGCTTCGAGGAGCCGTTCCTCTTCAAGCTGGTGCCGGTGCTGGGCGAGGTGATGGGCGGCGCCTATCTGGAGCTGGCGGCGACCCGCCAAGCCTCGATGGCCACTATCAAGGCCGAGGAGGAGAAGTTCCTCTCCACCGTGGCCAACGGCGCCCGCCAGGTGCAGGAGGAGATCGAGCGCCTGCGGCCGCAGGGGGCGTCGACGCTGCCCGGCGCCATGGTCTTCCGGCTCTACGACACCTACGGCCTGCCGTTGGAGGTGATCCGCGAGATCGCCGAGGAGGAGCGCTTCCAGATCGACGAGCCGGGCTTCCGCGAGTCGCTCGACGCCCAGCGGGAGCAGTCCCGCAAGGCCACGGCCGAGGCGCAGAACCGCCTCTCCGCCCTGCGCGAGGTGCTGCGCGGCCACGCCGAGCTGACCGAGACCCGCTTCGAGGGGTACGACCGCACGGAGCTGATCGACGTCCCGGCCGAGGTGGTGCGGCTCGCCACCTGGCGCGAGGGGGCGCCGGTGCGCGTCTCCACCCTGCAGAGCGGACAGGTGGGGGTCGTCATCCTCGACCAGACCGTGTTCTACGCCGAGTCGGGCGGCGAGGTGGGGGACACCGGCGAGATGCTCTGGGAGGGAGGGCGCGCCCGGGTCGTGGACACCCAGAAGGATCAGGGCGGAGTCTTCTTCCATTTCGTGGAAGTGGAGGAGGGAAGCCTCGCCCGCCACACCAAGGTGCTGCTGCGGGTGGACCACGAGCGGCGGCTCGCCATCCAGCGCAACCACACGGCCACCCACCTGCTGCACGCGGCGCTGCGCCAGGTGCTTGGCAAGAGCGTCCGCCAGGCCGGGTCGCTGGTGGCGCCGGACCGCTTTCGCTTCGACTTCACCTACCACCGTGGCATGTTCCGCCAGGAGTGGGAGCAGACCGAGGACCTGGTGAACGAGTGGATCCGCCGGGCGGTCTCCACCGAGTTCGTCTGGCGCAGCTATCAGGAGGCGATCGCCGCCGGCGCCATGGCCCTCTTCGGCGAGAAGTACGGCGAGCGGGTGCGCACGGTGAACGTCCCCGGCTTCAGCCTCGAGCTGTGCGGCGGCTGCCACGTGCGCAACACGGGGGAGATCGGGCTCTTCCTGATCGACTCCGAGCGCGGCGTCGCCTCCGGCGTGCGGCGCATCGAGGCGGTGACCGGCGGCTACGCTCTGGAGGAGGTCCGCGGCCAGCGGGCCGCCTACGGCGAGCTGGTGACCCGGCTCGGCATCCGCTCCGGCGACTACGACCAGCAGCTCCAGAAGGCCGACCAGCTCCGCCAGCGGCAGAACGAGCTGGAGGCCGAGATGCGGAAGCTGCGCATGCAGCTCGTCTCGGGGTCGGTCGCGCCCTCGGGGGACGAGGAGCTACTGGTGGACGGCATCCGGGTGCTCGCCCGGGAGGTCCCGCCCGCGCCGGCCAACGAGCTCCGCGACATGGCCGATACCCTGCGCTCCAAGCTCGGCTCCGGGGTGGTGGTGATCGGCACCCGCAGCGACGGCAACGTCAGCCTGGTCGCCGCCGTGAGCAAGGACCTGACGACCCGCGTCAAGGCGGGCGACCTGGTCAAGAAGCTCTCCGCCATCGAGGGCGGTGGCGGCGGTGGCCGCCCGGACTTCGCTCAAGCGGGCGGCTAGGACCCCGAGAAGCTCCCCGACGCCCTCGCCGCCGTCGGCGAGGCTGTGCGCGAGCAGCTCGCGCGGTAGGCCCTCCGCCCCCTCCCGGCCGGGAGGGGGGCTTGCAATATTCTTTTATCCGAATAAGATAGACCCCCTGTAGTAACCCAGCTCGATCGCTAGCACCGGGATCGCGGCGCCTTTTTCGAAGGGTCTGTCGTGATGAGAAAGGGCATCCGTGCCCTCGCCTGGCTGGTCCTCGCGTCGTACCCCGCCCTCGCGCTCGCCGCGACGGGGGACGTGAAGATCGTCGTCGGGGCGAGCGGCCGCAAGGTCATCCTGAACGAGAACCTCGCCCAGCGCGCGCGGCGGCTGTCGGCCCGGCTCGCCCCACTGCCGGACGAGAGCCTCGAGCCGATGATCGCGCGCCACAGCGACGCCCAGAACCTCGATCCCAAGCTGGTGCGGGCGTTGATCCAGGCCGAATCCGGCTACAACGTCAAGGCGGTGTCGAACAAGGGGGCGATCGGTCTGATGCAGCTCATGCCGGACACGGCGAGCGAGCTCAACATCCGCAATCCCTACGATCCTGACCAGAACATCAAGGGCGGCACGATGTACCTCCGCCAGATGCTCGACCACTTCGCGGGCAAGGTGGAGCTGGCGATCGCCGCCTACAACGCCGGTCCCGGAGCGGTGGAGAAGCACGGCGGCATCCCCCCCTTCGCCGAGACCCGCGACTATGTGAAGCGCGTCCTGTCCCTCTGGCGCGGTGCCGACTTCAGGCTCCCTTCCGCCGTCTCGGTCCTGATGCCGGGCAACCGCCGCAAGCCCTATCTGGTCCGCGGCCCCAACAACCGTCTCGTCCTGACGACCTCCCTGGGCGGCTCGAAGTAAGCTTGGATCTGCTGCGTTCCCGCGGAGGGCATGTAGAATGCCCCACCGGCGGACGCCGGTCTCACATCAAGTCGATGCTCAATCTCCCGAACCTGCTCTCGATCTTCCGCATCCTGCTGGTGCCGCCGCTCGTGGTGGTGCTGCTGACCAAATTCGAGGGCAAGGAATGGTGGGGGCTCGGCCTCTTCCTGCTCGCCGCGGTGATGGACTTCTTCGACGGCTACCTGGCCCGCCGGCGCCAGGAGGTCACCCGTCTGGGGACACTGCTCGATCCGGCGGCGGACAAGATCCTGATCTCGGCGGCCTTCATCTCCCTGGTCGAGATGGACCACAGCAGCGGCCATACCGTGGTGCCGGCCTGGATCGTGGTGGTGATCATCGCCCGCGAGTTCGCGGTGACCTCGCTACGCAGCTTCGCGGCGGCCGAGCACCTGGTGATCCCGGCGGGCGTCTCGGGGAAGATCAAGACCATCGTCCAGATCGTCTCGATCGCCCTGCTGATCATCTACAACAAGCTGGGGGAGCTCCGCCACGCAGCCCCCATCTCCCTCTGGATCGCGCTGGCGGTGACGGTCTACTCCGGCGCCGAGTACTTCGTCCGCTTCGGGAAGCTCATCTTTCGGGGTGAGGTGAAGTAGGCCCGGCGCGCCGGGCGACGTCCGCCACGACCGCGGCCAGATCCTCCGGCACCTCCTCCTGAAGGAAGTGGCCCGCCTGGGTCCGCGTCACCGGGGCCTGGGGGAAGATCCGCTCGTGCCGCTTGAGGGCCGGGCCCAGGATGGGATCGCTCATCCCCCAGACGAGCGCCATGGGGCCGGCGAAGGAGCGGACCCATTCGTCCCCCCGCCGCAGGGCCGGGATGCTCTCGTGCTCCGGGCCGTTGGGGACCATCCGCGCCAGGGCGAGCGGGGCGACGCGGTCTTTCCAGGACCGGAGCGGCCAACGGTAGGCGCGGGCCACTACGCCGCGGATCGAGCGCTTGTCCCCCTGGATCACCCAGAGCACGTTCTGCGGGAACCCGAGCCCGCGGAAGACGAGGTCGCTGAGCACCGGCACGCGGGCGAATTTGTGAAACAGCGTCCCTCGCGGATTGGAGGGGATCGCCACCGCCGTATTGGCGAGCACGGCTCCGGCGATCCGCTCGGGGCACCGCATCCCCACCTGGACCGCGATCGGACCGCCCCAGTCCTGTCCCACGAGGATGAGCTCCCGCAGGTCGAGGCTCTCCACGAGCTCCGCGATCGCCGCCCCGTGCCGCTCCACCGAATGGTCCGCGATCCGGGGCAGCCTGTCGGACAGTCCCAGCCCGAGCAGGTCCGGAGCCACGCACCGGAAGCCGGGGAGGAGGGCGATCACCTTCCGCCAGAGGAAGCTCCAGGTGGGATTGCCGTGCACCATCAGCACCGGCCGGGCGGACGGCTCCCCCTGGTCGATGTAGTGGATGCGCCGCCCGGCGTCGGGGCCGGTCTGGAGGGTGTAGACAGCGCGATGGAAGGGGAGGAGCGGCTGGAGGAAGGCGGGGAGCGGGGGAGGGGACATGAAAAAAGGGCTCCTAAGCTGCTCTATCTAAATGGTTTGTCAGGATGGGCTATTTTTTACGTTCTCTGTGGGGTGGAGACCATGAAAGCCCATGCCCGAAAAGCACGATGGCAGCTACCGACTGCTCTTTTCCCACCCCCGGATGGTAGAGGATCTCCTGCGTGGATTCCTCCCGGAGATCTCACATCTGAGCCCACTGGAACGGCGGAGTGAGATCTACCTCAGCGACCACCTCGACCGACGGGAGCAGGACCTTGTCTGGCGCTTGCGCGGATCCGGGGGGGAGAGCGTCTACCTGCTCCTGGAGTTTCAGTCGAGGCCCGATCCCCAGATGGCCCTGCGGATCTCCGTCTACACCGGCCTGCTCCTTCAGGACCTGATCCGGTCCCGGGAGCTCTCCTCCTCGGCGCCCCCTCCTCCAATCCAGGCCGTTGTGCTTTATAATGGAAAAGTACGTTGGCCCGGAACATCGAGCTCGTACCGTCGTCTCGATGCGATCCACGACCCGCTCCCCGCCGATCCGGGCAACTTGGTAGTGTTGCTGTTCGAGCTGGAGCGGAGCCGGAGCGCGGACGAGCTCACCGGTCTCCTGGAGAGGCTGGCCGGCTTGGTCACCGATCCGGATCTGGCCGATCTGAGGCGGGCGTTCAAAGCGTTCCTTCGCGAGTCGCTCCTCCCGGCCCGTTTCCCGGGAGTCTGGTTCCCCGCGATGGCCGACCTTGAGGAGATGAGACCGATGCTGCGAGAGACGGTGATGGAGTGGACCCGGGAGTGGACGAGAGAAGGTGAGGTCAAGATGCTGCTTCGGTTACTGGAGCGAAAGTTCGGCTCTCTCCGGGAGGACATCCGGCAACGGGTCAACACGGCCGATGCCGAGCAACTTCTCGATTGGGGCGAGCGCGTCCTGAGCGCCCGGTCCCTGAACGAGGTCTTCGGGAGCTAACGTCCCACCTCCATCACCGCCCACCGCGGCGGGCAGTCGAACCGGGCGGGGATCACCGACATCCCGATCCCGGAGTTGATGTAGAGCGCCGTCAGCCCCTCTTCGTTCGGGGCGGCGAAGTAGAAGAGCCCCCGGTCATAGAAAGCGCCCAGGCTGGAGCGCGTCGTTAAAGGTCCGAAGAAGGGGATGCGGACCTGGCCGCCGTGGGTGTGGCCGGCTAAAACGACTGGAATCCCCCTTCTTGAGGCCTCCCGCACCACGTCCGCCATGTGGGAGAGGACGATCACCGGCGTCCCTGGCGGGACCTGGGGGCTGCGAGCGAGCGCCATCTCCAGGCGGGAGCCCCGGGTCCCCTCGCGGAAACCCTGAGGCGCGCGAGCTCCCGGAGGCAGGACGAGCGGCTCGTCGAGCAGGATCTTCCCGGAGTGATCCACCACCCGAAGATTGCGGTAGGCCACCGTCCCGCCTCCCGAGGCCCAGAGGCCCACCGTGCCTTCCGTGACTCGGGTGGGGGAGCGGTCCTCGGCTTCGGCCTGCCAGCGCGGGGGCTCGGGACGGCCGGCCCGCCAGACTTTGGCCCTCGCGATCACCCTCCCGGGCTCGACCTCGGTCCGCACCTTCAGGTGATACCAGACCCCGGGCCTTGGGCTCACGCCGGTCTCGTTCCTCCCGACCAGCGCCGAGCCGTGCTCGAAGAGGCCGAAGCTCCCTCTCTGGCTCCAGGGAGAGAGGTCCCGGCTGAGCTCGATCATCCGGTCCTCCCCCTCCACGGAACGGCTGTGGAGGGAGATGCCGACGCCGGTCTTCTCCTCGCTGATCCGCGCGTCGCAGGTCATCTCGTAGCCGCTCCAGGAGAGCGGACCCCCGGTGTCGGCGAGACCTGCGGGAGTGGGATCGTAGTGGCTGTAGAAGTTCCGGTAGGGCTCGGCCCGGGTGGCGCCGTAGAGCCGGACCCCGTCCACCGTCACCGGCCGGAAGGGCGAAGGCCATCGCCAGGCGAGATGATCGCTTCCGACCTGCGTGTTCAGGCCGAGGAGCAGGTAGCTCCCGTCCGGTCCGATCCGCCGCCCCTCGTTGGAGAGCCATTCGAGGCCGGCGCTCTGGAGAAACCCGACCAGATTCCCCTGGTGCTCGCTGTGACCCTGGACGGCGTAGACCGGCGCCACCCGCCGCAGGCCCGCGATCAAGGCCGCCGTGGCCGTGGAGACCCGCGCGTAGACCTTGGCGTCCGGCACGTCGTGGATGAGGTCGCCGCTGATCACGACCACGTCCGGCCTGGCCGCGGCCACCTCGCGGAGCAGGCGGTGGAGGTGCCGCTGGTCCCCCCGGATGTGGAGATCCGAGAGGTGGGCGATCCGCATCCGCGGGGCGGGGAGATCGATCCGCACGTCCTCCCGGAAGAGGAGGAGGCGGGGCTCGATCCAGAAGGCGTCCGCCGCTCCCAGCAGCGCGGCCAGGAGGAGCCAGCCGAGGCGCCGTCTCACCTACCAGGTCTCCGTTCGCCGCTGCGGCCGCCGGGCTGCTCCCCCCAACAGGAAGAGGAGGATGGGGCCGGCCACGAAGCCGCCGATGTGGGCGAAGAAGGCGACCCCGCCGCCTTGCTGTGCGTTGGGCACCCCGAGCGAGGCGACACCCGAGATGAGCTGGATCAGGAACCAGAAGGGGAGGAACACCCAGGCCGGCACCAGGATGAAACGGGCGAAGAAGCCGAAGAAGATCAGCGTCTGGATGCGCGCCTTCGGATAGAGGAAGAGGTAGGCGCCGAGCACCCCCGAGATGGCCCCGCTGGCGCCGATAGCCGGCATGGCCGATTGCGGATTGAACCAGAGGTGCGCGAAGGCGGCGGCGAAGCCGGCGAGGAGATAGAAGATCAGGTAGCGGAGGTGCCCGAGCCGGTCCTCCACGTTGTCGCCGAAGATCCAGAGGAAGAGCATGTTGCCCAGGAAGTGGGCCCAGCCGCCGTGGAGGAACATCGAGAGGAGAGCGGTCTCCACCCCCGGCTGGAGGTCGTGGAGACCGAGCCCGCCCGCGGTCAGCTTCGCTGGCACGAAGGCGGTGGACATCACGAAGGCGGTGAGCCGGGGCCCCAGCGACAGCTCGTAGAAGAAGAGGACGGCGCTCAGCGCGATCAACAGGACGTTGACTACGGGCGTGCCCGTGCGGCGGGTGTCGTCCCGTAAGGGGATCAAGGGCCTCGGCTCCCGGATCTAGCGGATGCGGTGGACCCGCATCAGGTTGGTCAGGGGGCGCTCGCGCACGGGGTGCCCCATGAGGATGATGATCCGATCGCCGCGCTGGACGAGCTTGGCCTCCAGGAGCTCGCGCTCAACCACGTTCACGATGTCCTCCAAGCTCCCCACCTGGAACTCGGCCACGAAGGGGCGCACCCCCCAGACGAGCTGGATCTGGCGCGCCACCTTGGGGTCCGGGGTGAAGGCCATGATCGGCGATCCGGGCCGGTAGCGGGCCACCAGGCGGGCCGTGAAGCCGCTCTGGCTGAAGGCCACGATGCGCCGCACGCCGAGCTGCTCGGCGGCGTAGACGGCCGCCGAGGAGACCATGTCCGGGACCTCAAGCGAGGGCTCGGCACCGATCCCGCCGGAGAGGTCGGCCTCGAGCGCGAAGGTGCGCCGGGCGTGGACGTGCCCCAGCGGATCGATGGTGTGGCGCTGGTTGATCGAGCGGACGTAGTCCTCGGCCTCCTGGATGATCCGGGCCATGGTCTCGACCACCAGCACGGGGTACTTGCCGGCCGCCGTCTCCCCCGAGAGCATCAGGGCGTCGGCGCCGTCGAACACGGCGTTGGCCACGTCGGTGGCCTCGGCCCGGGTGGGGCGCGGCTGCTCGACCATCGACTCGAGCATCTGGGTGGCCACGATCACCGGCTTGCCGGAGAGGCGGCCGGCGGCCACGATCTTCTTCTGCAGCACGGGGACGGTGTAGAGGGGGACCTCGACCCCGAGGTCGCCGCGGGCCACCATCAGGCCGTCCGCCGCCTCGGTGATCTCGTTCAGCGTCTCGATCGCCGTCTTGCGCTCGATCTTGGCGATGATGGGGATGCGCCCCCCCGCCGCCGACACCACCTCGCGGATGGCCTCGACGTGCGACGCCTCGCCGACGTAGCTGGCGGCGAGGTAGTCCGCCTCCTCGGCCACCGCGAAGGCGATGTCCGAGCGGTCCTTCTCAGAGACCTCGAACGGGAGGTCGGTGTCCGGCAGGTTGATCCCCTTGCGGGTCTTGATCGGGCCGCCGTTGACCACCCTGGCCTGGACGCGGTCCCCCTGCTTGGACTCGACCCGCAGCTCGATCAGGCCGCTGTCGATGAGCACCCTCTCCTCGGGCTGCAGGTGCTCCAGGATCTCCGGATCGACGGGCAGGTCCGGGTGCTGCTCCTCCAGGCCCAACACCACCTGCTGATTGGGCTTGAGCATGCGTGGCTCGTCGGGGATCAGCCCCAGGCGGTAGCGGGGGCCCATGAGGTCGAGGACCACCGGCAGATGGCAACCCTCCTCCGAGGCGACACGGCGGACGCGGCGCAGGGTCTCGCGGTGCTGCTCCTGCGTCCCGTGGGAAAGGTTCAGGCGAAACAGGTCGACCCCGGCGCGGACGAGCCCCCGCAGCACCGTCTCATCGCGGCTCACCGGACCCAGGGTCGCCATGATCTTGGCTCTTCGTTCCATGGCGGGTGAGTATATCGATGCGGGAAGGCGGCCCCTGTTCCTCCGTGTTACCATCCCTGTCCCCAGAATCTCCGGCGGGGCCGGCACGCACCAGAGAGGTTTTTTACCCATGTTCGACGGTTTGCAAGATAAGCTCCAGGACGTTTTCCGCCAGCTCAAGGGCGAGGGCAAGGTCACTCCCGAGGCGCTCGACGCGGCGCTGCGCCAGATTCGCATGGCGCTGCTGGAGGCCGACGTCCACTTCCGGGTGGTCAAGCCGTTCATCGAGCGGGTGCGCGAGCGCGCCCTCGGCCAGGAGGTCCTGGAGAGCCTCACCCCGGCCCAGCAGGTGGTCAAGATCGTCCGCGACGAGCTCACCTCGCTTCTGGGCGAGGAGGGGACCGACCTCCGCCTCGACGGCCGTCCGTCTGTCGTCATGCTCTGCGGCCTCCAGGGCTCGGGCAAGACGACCACCGCCGGCACGCTCGCCAAGCGACTCAAGAAGAACGGCCGGCATCCGCTGCTGGTGGCGGGCGACCTGCAGCGCGCCGCCGCCGTCGAGCAGCTCAAGCAGGTGGGCAAGGGGGTGGAGGTGCCGGTGGTGGAGCCGGAGCCGGGGGAGGACGTGATCCGCCTCGGCGCCCGCGCCCTCAACATCGCCCGCGAGCGCGGCCACGACGTGGTGCTCATGGACACCGCCGGCCGCCTCCACGTCGATACGGCCCTGATGGAGGAGATCAAGCGGCTGGCCGACCGCATCCAGCCGCACGAGGTCCTCTTCGTGGCCGACTCGATGACCGGCCAGGACGCGGTCAAGAGCGCCGAGCAGTTCGCCGCCGTGCTGCCGCTGACCGGCGCCATCCTCACCAAGCTCGACGGCGACTCCCGCGGCGGCGCGGCGCTGTCGATCCGCACCGTGGCCCGCGTGCCGATCCGCTTCGTGGGCGTCGGCGAGAAGGCCGACGACCTCGAGCTGTTCCACCCCGAGCGCATGTCCTCGCGCATGATCGGCATGGGCGACGTGCTCTCGCTGATCGAGAAGGCCGAGCGCGGCCTCGACGCCGCCGAGACGGAGCGCCTCGCCAAGCGCATCGTCAGCCAGCAGTTCACCCTGGAGGACCTGCGCGACCAGCTCCGCCAGCTCCGCAAGCTGGGCCCCCTCGGCTCGGTGCTGGAGATGCTCCCCAAGGTCGGCCCCCTGCGCGGCCTCGACTCGGCGAACGTGGACGAGAGCGGCCTCAAGAAGGTCGAGGCGATCATCAACTCGATGACCCCCCTGGAGCGCCGCCGTCCGGACGTCCTCAACGGCAGCCGCAAGAAGCGGATCGCCATCGGCTCCGGCACCTCGGTCTCCGAGATCAACCGCCTGCTCAAGCAGTACCGCACGATGCAGAAGATGATGAAGGGCGTCCAGGGCAAGTGGCTGCGCCGCGCCATGGGCTCGGGCGGCCAGGCCCGGGCGTAGGCGCGGCTCCGCCTGCGAGCTCCTGCACCACGGCCTGCTTGATCGGCCCTCCCCATTTCTCACCTGGTACGCATTGAGCATCCCTTGGAGCGGGGGCGCGCTGTTCCGGCGCCCCGGTTCTTGGGCGGCTCGTGGGCCAGACCCCCTGCCGTCGGGATTTTCGAAAGGAGATCATCATGAAGAAGAGCCCGAAAATCCGGCTGACGCTCCACCGTGAAACCTTGCGACCCCTTGGTATTCCCGCGCTCCAGAACGCGCAGGGCGGCGCGACCAGGCCTCTCACCGGGACCGAGACTCTCTCCTGCCCGTTGAGCTGCGTGGTCTGTTAGCGGA
>JAICSG010000761.1 GCA_025937035.1 Thermoanaerobaculia bacterium
ACAGGGCCCCCAGCTCGCGGATCAGCACCCCCGCGGACCAGCCGTCGGAGACGATGTGGTGCATCGTCACCACCAGCACGTGCTCCTCGGGGCCCAGCCGCAGCAGCGCCGCCCGCAGCAGCGGCCCGCGGCCGAGGTCGAACGGCCGGCGCGCCTCCTCGTCCCGCAGGCGGGCGGCCTCCTCCGGACGGTCCTGGAGGTCGATCAGGGGCAGGGGGAAGGGAGCCGGCCCGGCGATCGCCTGCACGGGCTCGTCCCCCTCCTCGCGGAAGGTGGCCCGCAACGCCTCGTGGCGGCGGGCGATCTCGCCCAGTGCCGCCGCCAGCGCCGCCGGATCGAGCCGGCCCCGCAGCGCGACCGCCGCCGGCATGTTGTAGAGGGGGCTGCCCGGCTCCAGCCGGTCAAGGAACCACAGCCGCTGTTGGGCGAAGGAGAGGGGGAGGGGGCCGCCGCGCGCCAGCCGCTCGATGCCTGGCGCCGCCGCCTGGTCCTTCCGCCGGAGCCGCTCCATGAGCAGGCGGAGCCGGTCCGCTGGCAGGTCGGTCAGACGCCGCGGCTCAGCCATGCGCCTCCCCGGGGGGGACCTCGTCCCCGGTGAAGACCTGGTCCAGCAGCTCGTCGCCCGCCTCGGCGGCCATCTCCTCGGCGATGCGCTCGGCCATCTCGGCCACCGTGGCCGAGGAGAAGACCGCCCGCACCGGCAGCTTGACCCCGAAGAGGTCGCGCACCCGCGAGATGAGCTGCACCCCCAGCAGCGAATGGCCGCCGAGGGCGAAGAAATCGTCGAAGACGCCGACCCGCTCCACCCCCAGCACCTCGCTCCACAGCGGCACCAGCAGCTCCTCGATGGGGTTGCGCGGCACCACCAGCCCACCGGCCTCGGCGCGCGCCTCCGGCCCCAGCCCGGCCAACACCTTGCGGTCGACCTTGCCGTTGGGAGTGAGCGGCAGCTCGGGGAGGATCAGGAAGCCGGCCGGCACCATGTACGGCGGCAGCCGCTCTCCCAGATAGCGCCGCAGCTCCTCGATCAGGTCCGGTCCCGCTTCGCCTTCAGGGACCACGCAGCCGAGCAGGGCGCGGGTGGCCCCCTCGTCGCGGGCCACCACCACCGCCTCGCGCACCCGGGGGTGGAGGTCGAGCGCCGCCTCGATCTCCCCCAGCTCGACGCGGAAGCCGCGGATCTTCACCTGGTGGTCGAGACGGCCCAGGAACTCCAGCTCGCCATCCGGCAGCCAGCGGGCGAGGTCGCCCACCCGGTAGAGGCGCGATCCCGGCGCGACCGCGAACGGATCGGGACGGAAGCGGTCCGCGGTCAGCTCCGGCCGGTTGAGATAGCCGCGGGCCAGGCCCTCGCCGGCGATCCACACCTCCCCCGGCACTCCCACCGGCACCGGCCGCAGCCTCGGGTCGAGCACGTAGACCCGGCAGTTGGTGAGCGGCCGGCCGATGGTGGGCTCCCGCGTCTCCCCCCGCCTCGGCGTCGACACGGTCGAGAAGGTGGTGTCCTCCGACGGCCCGTAGAGGTCGTAGATCGCCTCCACATGCGGCAGGGCGAAGACCCGGTCGACCAGGTCGCGTCGCAGCGGCTCGCCGGCCAGGTTGACGATCCGCGCCGACGGCGGCACGGCGCCGGCCCGCAGCAGCTCCGCCATCGCCGAGGGGACGGTGTCGATCAGCCGCACCTCGCCCGCCGCCGGCAGGTCGATCAGCGCCAGGGCGTCGTCGGCCAGGATCACCGTGCCGCCGGCCGCCAGGGGGGCGAAGATCTCGAAGATCGAGATGTCGAAGCAGATCGAGGTCGAGGCGAGCATGCCCCCCAGGGCGTCCTGGGGATAGGTGGCCAGCGCCCAGGCGATCATCGCGACCGCGCTCGAATGGCGGATCAGGATCGCCTTGGGCTTGCCCGTCGAGCCCGAGGTGTAGATCGTGTAGGCGATCTGGTCGGGATCGATCAGACCCTTCGGGAGCTCCCCCTCCGGCCCTTCATCAGGGCAATCCAGGAGAAAGATCTCGCCGCCGTACGGAGGCAGCGCGGGGACCAGCGCGCTCTCGGTGATCAGCACCGGCGCCTGGGTGTCCTCCAGCAGCAGGGCCACCCGCTCGGCCGGATAGGCCGGGTCGAGCGGCACGTAGGCCCCTCCGGCCTTGAGCACGGCGAGCAGGGCCGCCACCAGCGAGGAGGTGCGGCGGGTGAAGACCCCCACCAGGGTCTCGGGGCCGACGCTCAAGCCCCGCAGCCGGCGGGCCAGCCGGGAGGCCCGGGCGTCCAGCTCGCGGTAGCTCAGCCGTTCCGTTCCCCAGACCAGGGCGGTGGCGTCCGGCGTCCGCTCCACCTGCTCCTCGAACAGCTCGTGCAGGCCGCGCCCGCGGGCGAAGGGGGCCGCCGTGGCGGTCCAGCCCACCAGGATCTGCCGGCTCTCCTCGCGGTTGAGCAGCGGCAGGTCGGCGATCTCCGCCCGCGGGTCGGCCACCGCCCCGGCGAGCAGGGTGGCGAGGTGCCCGGCCATCCTCCGGACCGTGGCGGCGTCGAAGAGGTCGGCGTTGTATTCGAGGCCGCCCGAGAGGGCGCCGCCGGCCTCGGCGAGCGCCAGCACCAGCTCGAACTTGGCCGTGCCGGTGTGCACGGGGACGGGCTCGGCCGTGATCCCGGGCAGCCGCAGGCGGGCCGCCGGGCCGTCCGCCAGCGCCAGCACCGCCTGGAAGACGGGCGCCCGGGAGAGGTCGCGGCCGGGGGCCAGCGCCTCGACCAGCCGCTCGAAGGGGACGTCCTGATGGGCGTAGGCGGCCAGCGCCCGCGTCCGCGTCGCGTCGAGCAGCTCCGCGAAGGGGCGGCCGGCCGCCGGCTCCATCCGCAGCGGCAGGGCGTTGACGAAGAAGCCGATCAGCCCCTCAACCTCCGGGCGGCGGTTGGCCACCGGCGTGCCGAG
>JAICSG010000955.1 GCA_025937035.1 Thermoanaerobaculia bacterium
AAGAAGCGGGCCGCCGGGGGAGAGATTTCAAAATAGGACACTACCCTCAAAAGGGCGGCGTGCGCCCTCTTTGGGGCCGGTCGCGCCCTCGACGGGGGAGGTCGCGCCCTCGAGGGGATGGTAGCGTCCCTAAAAAGGGGAGCTCGCGCCCTCTTTGGGGCGCTGACGGCCCTCGAAGGGGCAGGTCGCGCCCTTCAAGGGGACGGTTGCATCCCCGACGGGGACGGTCCGGCCCTTTCGAGGGCGCGAGCTCCCCTTTCTTGGGCGCACAGCGCCCCCTTGAGGGGAACGACGGAAACCTCGGGGGCCCACAGCGCGAGCTCATCCGTCCTTCCAGAAACCAAGAGGGCGCGACCAGAAAAGTGGAGGGCGCATCGCGCGGAGTCGAGGGCGCTTCCAGCGGAAGAGAGGGCCGGAGCAAAAAAGGCGAGGGGCGGAGGCGCGAGGTCGAGGGCCTTCAGACCACGTCCCGCAGCCGCTCCGGGAGCCCGGCCCTCTCCGCGATCCCCAGGATCTCCCTCGCCACCCGCTCCCCGGACTCGCAGCCGCCTTCCATGAACCCTTGGGCGTACTCCGAGGTGTGCTCGCCGGCGAAGTGGAGGTTTTCCACCCGCCGGCCCTCCTCGCCCGCGAAGGCGGTCCACTGCCCGGGCTTGTAGCAGGTGTAGCTGCCGCGGGTCCAGGCGAAGGCCGGCCAGAGGAAGCGGGACTGTTTGCCGGGCAGACGCTCGGCCGCGACTCCCGGAAAGACGCGGTCGAGATCGCGGGCGAAGAGCTCCGCCTGATGCTCGGGGGTGCCCTCTCCGATCTCCAGACCGTGCCGGCCGCCGGTGAAGTTGGTGAGGATGCCGGAGGGCCCCGGCTGCAGGCGGCTGGTCTCCCAGCAGAGCTGGTACGGCAGGTCGGTGAGGGTGCTGCCGTTCGAGTGATAGCGGGGCTCGGGGTTGCGCCAGAGCCGCCGGGCGAAGCCCACCATCAGCTTGGAATTCGTGCCGTAACCCAGCTCGCGGGTCGCCCGCCGCTGGACCTCCGGGATAGTCAGGCTCTCGTCCAGCCGGATTCCGCCCTCCCCCCGCAGCATCGTGAAGGGGACGGCGATCACCACGTGATCGGCGGGGACCGTCTCGCTCGTCCCTCCCCGGTGGACCGACACGGCGTAGGAGCCGTCGGGGCGCCGGGAGACCGCCTCGACGCGGGTGCCGGTCTCCACCCGGTCCCCCAGCCGCTCGGCCAGGGTCTTGGGGATGAGGTCGTTCCCTCCGCGCACGTGGAAGCGCTCGTCGCTCTCGCCGAAGATGCGAAAGGGGAGCGGATTGGGGTCGATCAGGAGCAGGAAGTTGAGCGCGGACTGCTCCGCGGTCTCCAGGCCGTATTCGGTGGTGTAGGCGACGTCGAGGAGCTTGCGGAGCCAGGGCACCGCGCCGGCGCCGTCGAGCCATTGGGAGAGGGGCATGCGGTCGAGCCGCTCGCCGCCGTTGGGCTCGCGGTAGGAGACCCAGCCCCCCGCGAGCGTGGCGCGGTCCCAGACCATGCGGCGCGACACCGGCACGAAGGCCTGCACGACCTCGGCCTCGGTGAGACGGCGGCCTTCGAAGAAGGGGACGTCGAGATCGAGCGAGAGGTCGTCGAGGACGAAGTCGTCGAGCGGGATGGAAAGCTCCTCGGAGAGCTGGCGGATGCGGACGTGGGTCGTATCGATCAGCTCGCCCCCGAGCTCGGCCACCTGGCCGTTGGGATAGAAATCGCGCTGGCTGTACATCCGGCCGCCGGTCCGGTCCTGCCCCTCGAAGACGCGGACGGACGCCCCCCGCTGACGCAGCCGGTATCCGGCGGTCAGGCCCGCGATGCCGGCGCCGACGATCACCACCCGGAGGCCGTCGCCGCTTCGGACCTGGCGAGGAGGTGGCGGCGCGAAGGGCCGGCATCCCACCAGGGCGAGCCCCGCCGCGGCGGCGGTGCCGCCGAGGAGCTGGCGCCGGGTCAGCCCCGCGCTCTCGCGGACGACCCCGGCCACCTCCTCGGCGGGACGGCCGGTCTCCGCGGCCAGCCGGGCCAGGCGGAACGAGCGCTGGAGCGAGCGGAACAGGGGGGTTCTGGGCAAGGCGGACCTCCTCCGGATGACTCAGCCTCGAAACAGGGGCAGTGTACGAATACGGATACCCAGGGGCCCCACGGAGGCGATACAACCTTTTTCGAGATCCTCAGTCAGTAAGGGAAGAATCTCTTCAAGGAGCTTGAC
>JAICSG010000531.1 GCA_025937035.1 Thermoanaerobaculia bacterium
CAGGTATCGTACCACGAGCTCCGGCACCGCCCCGGGCGGCAGAGGGAGCCCGGCGGCCAGCAGCTCGCGCAGATAGGTCGAGGAGACGTCCACCGGCGGCTGGCGCAGCAGCAGGGCGCGGCCGGCGCGCGCCAGCGCGGCGACCTCCGGGTGGAGCGGGGCGGTCTCGAAGTCCCACCCCGGACGAGCCAGGACCACCAGCCGGGCGGCCTCGGGGATCTCCCGGAAGCGCACCCAGTGGTGGAGGTCGGCGAACGAGTCGCCGCCGATCAGCAGATAGAGCTCGGCCTCCGGCAGCTCGCGGCGGAAGTGCTCCAGGGTCTCGATGGTATAGGCCGGCCGGTCGAGGGTCAGCTCGTGAGGCGAGACCTCCAGCCCCTCCTCGCCGAGCAGCGCCAGCTCCACCATCACATAGCGGGCCACGGCCGGCGCCAGGGCCCGCCCCGGCTTGTGAGGGGGCCGGGCGGTGGGCAGGTAGATCACCTTGTCGAGCCCCAGCTCCGCCCGGGCGGCACGGACCGGCTCGATGTGGCCGCGGTGGATGGGATCGAAGCTGCCGCCGAAGAGGCCGATCTTCATGGGATCTTCTGCAGGCGCCGCGAGAGATCGGAGATCAGGCCGGCGATCCCCTCGTTGGTGGCCGAGCTGATCTCGCGGTAGGGCAGGCCGCGCTCCGCCGCCGCCTGCCGCAGCTCCTCCCGCCGCTCGGGGACGGCCGAGTCGAGCTTGCTCCCCACGATTAGCCGCGGGCGCTCCAGGAGCTCGGGGTTGAACTCGTTCAGCTCGTGCTCCACGGTGGCCAGGTCCTCGGCGGCGCTCCCCTCCGGATTCGACAGATCGACCAGGTGGAGCAGCACCCGGCAGCGCTCGATATGGCGGAGGAACTGGATGCCGAGGCCGGCCCCCTGGGCCGCGCCGGCGATCAGGCCCGGCAGGTCGGCGATCACGAAGGGCTCGGAGAGCGGCCCCTCGGCCACCACGCCGAGCTGGGGGACGAGGGTGGTGAACGGGTAGTCGGCGATCTTCGGCCGCGCCGCCGAGACGACGCTGATCAGGGTCGACTTGCCGGCGTTGGGGAGGCCGATGACGCCGACGTCGGCGAGCAGCTTGAGCTCCAGCCGGAGGTGGTGCTCCTCGCCGTCCTGGCCGGGATCGGCCCGCCGGGGCGCCTGGTTGGTGGCGGTGGCGAAGCGGGCGTTCCCCCGGCCCCCCCGGCCGCCGGCCGCCACGCGCAGGCGCTCGCCGTCCTGGAGGATCTCCCCCAGCATCTCGCCGGTCTCGTCGTCATAGACGACCGTGCCGAGCGGCACCTCGACCTCGAAGTCCTCGCCGTCCCTGCCGGAGCGGTTGGACCCCTCGCCGTGCCGGCCGCGGTCGGCGGCGTAGAGCGAGGCGAAGCGCAGGTGGTAGAGGGTGTTCCGGTTGGCATGGCCGACCAGGTACACGGAGCCCCCCCCGCCGCCGTCGCCGCCCGAGGGGCCGCCCCGGGGGACGTACTTCTCGCGGCGGAAGGCCACGCAGCCGTTGCCACCACGCCCGGCCCGGACGTGGATCCTGGCTTCGTCGAGGAAAATCAAGGTCGTTTCGGGGGAGTGGGCCCGTGGAGCCGGACGGCGCGCCCGGCTCCTGGCGCCAAAGAGATTTAGTCGGCCGAGCCGGCCGCGTCGGGGGTCTCGGTGGGCTGCAGGATGTGCACGAACGTCCCGCGCCGGCCCCGGTTCTGGAACTTCACGACGCCGTCGAGCTTCGCGAAGAGGGTGTCGTCCTTGCCGCGGCCGACGTTCTGGCCGGGGAAGAACTTGGTGCCGCGCTGGCGGACGATGATCGAGCCGCCGGTGACCTGCTGGCCGCCGAACGCCTTGACGCCCAGGTGCTGCGGGTTCGAGTCGCGGCCGTTGCGGCTGGAGCCCTGTCCTTTTTTATGTGCCATGACTTGAGGTACCTCTCAGATCTGCCGTCCTAGCGGGAGGAGGGCAACTGGATCTCGTCGATCCGGACCCGGTGCATGTGCTGCCGGTGGCCGGTGGTCCGGCGGTAGGTGGTGCGCTTCTTCTTCTTGAAGACGCGGATCTTGGGGCCCTTGACCTCGCCCACCAGCGAGGCGGTCACGGTCGCGCCCTCGATCGCCTTGCCGAGCTGGGGGCCGTTGTCGCCCGAAACCATGAGCACCTGGTCGAAGCTGAACGACTTGCTGTCGCCCGGCTCGCCGAGGAGCTCGACGTCGATCACGTCGCCCGGGGCGACGCGGTATTGCTTACCGCCACTTTGAATCACTGCGTACATAGGAATGCTCCCAGAGTCGTCACAGACGCGTGGACGGCGGAAAGTACCACAAGAGGCCCCGCAGGTCAATGAAAACGGATCGGGGTGAGGGAAATTCCCCGTTCAGGTATCCTTCTTGCTGGGGGAATCCCACCGTCATGCTCTTTCGCCTCGTCAGCCTCGTGACCGCCCTCTACCTGCGCCTCCTGGGCGCCCACCGGCGGGTGCTGGAGATGGGCCCGGTGCGGCTCGTCTATTACGTGATGGGCCCGGAGGACGGAGAGCCCTGGGTGCTCCTCCACGGCCTGGGATCGATCGCCGTCACCTGGTCGCCGGTGATGCGGCGGCTGCGGCGGAGTTGCCGGATGGTGGTGCCCGAGATGTCGGCCCTGGGCGGCACCCGGTGCCCCGACTTCGGGATCGGCGTCGCCGCCTCCGGCGAGATCCTCCAGAAGCTCATGGAGCGCGAATTCGGCTCCCGGCCGGTGACCCTGATGGGCCTGAGCCTGGGCGGCTGGATGGCGGCCCGCTTCGCCCTGGCCAACCCCCAGAAGATCTCCCGCCTGGTGCTGGTGGACGCCGGCGGCTACCGCGACCAGGACTGGGACAATATCGAGACGCTGGTCCGGGTGAACGACATGGCGGGGGTCGACCGCCTCTACAAGGCGCTGTTCGTGCGCGTCCCCTGGGTGATGCGGCTCTCCAAGGCGACCTTCCTCAAGGCCTACACCTCGAAGGCGGTGCGCAACGTGCTCGCGGGGCTCTCGGAGGCCGACACCTTCGACGACGCCGATCTGGCGCGCCTGCCCATGCCCACGGCGCTGATCTGGGCCGAGCACGACGGGCTGTTCACCGCCGGGACGGCCCGGGCCATGGCCGCGGCCATCCCCCGCTCGCGCCTGGAGATCCTGCCCCACTGCGGCCACGCCGTCCACATGGAGTGCCCGGGGGCTCTCGCCGCGGCCGTCCAGCGCTTCCGGCTAGAATCCTCCCGAACCCAGCCTTTCCTGACTGGAGGCCGGCCATGGCGAGCCCCGAGTATCTAGTCTGCCTGGAGTGCGAGACCCCCTGCTACGTCTTCGAGTGGGAGGACGGCAAGCTCAGCGAGGTCCTCTGCCAGGCCTGCGGCAACGACGACCCTGACCAGTTCGCCCTTCCCGAGGACATCGAGGAGATGTCCGGCGCCTGAATCTTGACAGAATCCAACTAAGATTCTCCGCTTCTCCCGAGCCCCTGCCCCTCCGGCAGGGGCTTTTTGCTGGCCGGCAGATGGCTTCTTATGCCTGCGTACTAAGATTTATCACGCGGGGTATTGACAAGATCTTAGTGGCTGCCTATCATTGTCTTTGATGGCGGGGGAATGGAACGACGCCGGCCCGCCAATCCCAAACCGAGATGAACCGAGTAGAAACCAAGGAGGAATGACCATGTTGAACAACGTGACCCGCTGGAATCCGACCGTGGCCTATCTGAACCGTGAGCCGTTCTCGCGCTTCTTCGAGAGCTTCTTCAACGAGGCGCAGGGGGAGGAGGTCTCCAACCGGACCTGGGTGCCTCCGGTGGACATCCAGGAGACCGCGGACGGCTATCGCCTCCAGGCCGAGCTGCCGGGCCTGACCAAGGACGACATCAACATCACCCTGGAGAACAACGTCCTGCGCCTGTCGGGCGAGCG
>JAICSG010000560.1 GCA_025937035.1 Thermoanaerobaculia bacterium
ACCCAGCCGCGGTTGGTGTTGAGGGCCTGCGTCAGCTCGGAGAGCTGCGGTTCGAGAGCGAACGCCCCCTGCTTCGGCATCACCTCGACGCTCGCGATCGCCGGTGGCAGGCTCTCTGGGGAGCACATCTCGAGCATGACCGGGATGAGCCGCTTCCTCAGGCTGGTCACCTGCTGCAGCTCCCATCGCACCCACTGGCTCTGGATCGAGCGCGCCGAGATCAGGAAGACGACCGTGTCGCAGTCCCGGATGTACTCGTAGAGCACGTCCTGCCATTTCTCGCCGTAGGGCAGGTCGCGACGATCGATCGTCACGGCGAAGCCCTCCGCCTCCAGCGCCGCGACGAGAGCGTCCGCCGAGGCCATGTCGACGCGGGAGTAGGAGATGAACACCTTGAGCTTGTCGTTCGAATCCTCGGCAACTCGCATACGGTTCGCTCACGTTCCTCACTGTATCCGCTCGACCTCTGGAGTCGGGCGGCACCTTTTCGGGGACACGAGGATGCTAACACACCAGAGGTCCCCCGGACGCGGCGCGTAGCCTTCGGCTTTTGACATGTCAACCGCCCCCAGATGACATGTCATTTATCACGTTTTTCCCTCTTTAGCGTCCCTCGATAGATCAATTCTCCTCTGGAAGCCGGCCTGGCACGCCGGCTGCAATGTTTGGTTTTTCGAATCCGGATTCGATCGAAAAACTGAACCGTGAGTTAAAGACCTTTACCAGAGGGGAAATGAAACATGTTTACCACCAGAAAGATGATCGATTCCGGGTCGCTCTGGCTGCTCGCCGCCTTCATTCTTCCGCTGTGCCTGGCCGTCCCGGCCTCGTGCGCCGCAGCCCCTTCCGCGGATCTCACCGCGCGGGCCAACCACCGGCTCTTGGCTTTAGATAGTGACACCGACCTGCCGGAAATCCTGATCC
The DNA here is from genome assembly GCA_025937035.1 of Thermoanaerobaculia bacterium. Classification (GTDB taxonomy): domain Bacteria; phylum Acidobacteriota; class Thermoanaerobaculia; order Multivoradales; family UBA5704; genus DATARR01. The sequence continues at coordinate 925 of JAICSG010000560.1, forward strand.
TGAAGCCGCCTCCGCCGCCGCCCGCGAGGGCTTGAGGCAGCAGAGACGATGAGCGCGATCCGGGGGAAGCCTACTCCCCCCGGATCTTTTCCGCCCGGCGGGCGATCCGTTCGAGACCCAGCCGGCGCGCCTCGCGAGCGATCTCCTCCAGCCTCGAGCCTCTCTCCGGCGGCCGCGTCAGCTCAGCCGTGGCAAGCCGGGCCTCGAAGGCATAGATCACGTTTCCCTTCTGCAGACAGTCGCGCTCGATCCTGGCCAGATTGTCCAGCGCCTCGTCTCGCTGCCGTCCGCCTCCGAGAAGACCCTTCAAGCGCGCCGCCGTGATGCCGTGTTCGAGAGTGACCTCATAATCCACGCTCTGTTGGGCGCGCTCACGGATCGCCTCGAATCTTTCGTCCGCCGCGGCAAAATCTTTCTGTGCGAGGTGGATCTTCACGAGCTGGAGCTGAGCCAGGATGCTGAGATCGCGCTGCTCGCTGCTGGCCAGAAGGTTGACCGCGCGGCGAGCGAGCGCCAGCGCCTCGCCGGGCGCCCCCTCGGCCTGCCGGAGATCGGATAGGTTCATGGCGATCTGCGCCGCGAAGGTGGGGTTCCGTGGCTCTTCCTTGACCAGCAACGGCTTCAGAAGCTCGACCGCTCGCGCGGACCGCCCTTCCATGGCATCGATCAGAGCCAGCCCATGGACGCTGTCTGGGGACGACGAGACCTCATATGCCTGGCGCGCCCCCCGGAGATTACCACGCAAAAAGCGGATCCTCCCCAGATTCCGCAAAGCCAGAGCCGCATAGGCTGCCTGCCCCTGGCGGCTGAGCTCGACGTAGGCCTGATCGAGGGCTTTCTGGGCCTCCTGGAGCTCTCCCAGAGACATGAGCTGGGCGCCCATGAAGGCCCGTCCGGCCGCCAGCTCCTGGTGCGCTCCAACTTGCGTGAAGAGCGCTTCCGCCTCCCGGGACAACCGCTCGGCCACGGAGTGCTCTCCCCGCGCCTGCCGCAGGACGGCTTCGAGTTGGATCACCCGTCCGATGTCGACCAGGCTGCCGGCCGCGCGGTAGGTCTCCCGGGCCTCGACCAGCAGGTCATAGCGCGGCGTCCGGTCACCGAAGAACTGCGCGATGGCCAGACTCTCCTTGCAATTGGCGGCCTTGCGCTCCTGACGGGTGGCCGCCAGTTGGGCACAGGCTTCCTGCAAGGGTGCGATCGCGCCGCGATAATCCTGGGAATACAGCAGGCTCACGCCTTCGAGCCGGCGCGCGGCGGCCCGATCGACGAAGGCATGAAGGGAGCCGGCCCGTGTAAGGGCCTCGTGCGCGCGGCTCCGTGCCTCGGCATACCGGTCCTTTTGAAAGAGGATTTCGGCCTCGATCAGGTCGGCGCCGAGCCTATCGCTCGCGCGCAACGTTTTCGGGTCGGCGCTCCGGAGATCCTGCAGGACATTGAGCGCGTCGTTCATGCGATCCGTCTCACGGTCGTGCAGGTCCAGCGTGGCGATCTTCAGCCGGAAACGGGCCTGGTCTCCGGGATTCTCCCGGAGGAGCGCTTCATAGAGGCTCCTGGCTTCGGTGCTCCGGCCGCTGAGCTCATGGCAGAGCGCGGCGATCTCCGCGCGGTCCCGCGCGGGCAGAAGCCCGGCCAGCTCCTGGGCCCGGCACGCGGCGCGCGCCGCATCCGCCTGGTGTCCGGTCGCTCTCAGCTCCGGCGCCAGGGCCCTTTCCGGCAAAGGGGACCGCGGCGCCAGCGGCACCGTCTTCACGAGGAGCTGAGCCGCCTTCTCGTGATTCGCGCCATAGGCGTGACCGAGCCCCGCGAAATAGCCCGGCCAAGCCTCCGGAGGGAGGTCCGCATAGATCGCGTCCACGGCCTTCCGGCCGTCGGCCCCGAGGAGCGGCAGGCGTAGCTCCCGGCGGACCTCGCCGGCGATCTCGCTGGAGAGCTGGACGAGCCCGGGCACGGAGCCTGGCAGGACTTCCGAGACAGAGCGCCGACCCGACCTGTCGACGACGAGGAACCGAACGATCAGTGTTTTGTCCTCTCGCGTCGCGTACGAGCCGGCGATCAAATAATCGACGTCGAGCCGCCGTTGATAGTCGGCGAGCTTTTCCAACCCGGAGAGACGCAGGTCCTGCTCGGCGAGCGGAACGTCCCGGTACGCGGCGCGGCTCATCCGCCCGCCGCTCGCCAGCAGATCGGTGATCATTTCGGGGAAGGCCGTGCCGATCCAGGAGCTCTCTCCCGTCGACGAGAGATCCTTGAACCGGAGGACGGCGAACGTCGCTCCCGCGCCGGCTGGCGACAGATGGTCGCCCGGCTCCGTGAGGACGGAGGGATCGCGGGCTCCGCTCCGCAGGAGCAACGGCGCGAGAGCGAGAGCCGCCAGAAGCAGGAGCGCGATCCCGAGGACGAGACGAAAGCGGCGCCGGGAGGCCGGGCGCGGCTTCGGAGGGCCCGGGAGGTCGAACAGGGTGGTGTCCTGGATCTCGGTCGCCACGGTGCCCCCAGCCGGTACGCCGGAGCTGCTCCCGGTGGCGAGGCGAGCAGCGATCTCCTCCAGCTCCCGCCGTACCTCGGCGGCCGAGCCGGGGCGCAACGCCGCGGCCTTCTCCAGGAGCTGGTCGATCAGCGTCGAGAGCTGCCAGGGGACCGCCGGATTGAGCTTGTGCGCCGGCTCCTGCCGGTGCAGGATCACGCGGCTCAGGGTGCTCACCTGGCTCTCCGCCTCGAACGGCGAGGTGCCGGTCAAGGTTTCATACAGCAGCACACCCAGCGCGAAGAGATCGGTGCTGGGGTCCAGCGGCTCGCCGCGGGCCTGCTCCGGCGACATCGCGCGGCAGGTGCCGAGGATTGAGCTTTCGGCCGTCAGCGAGCCCTCCTCCTCGCTGTCCAGCAGG
>JAICSG010000536.1 GCA_025937035.1 Thermoanaerobaculia bacterium
GGGGCTGGACGCTTTGAGATGGATCCGCGAAGGGGTCGAGCGCGGGGCCGGGGAGGTCCTCCTCACCAGCATCGACCGCGACGGCACCCAGGGGGGGTACGACCTGAAGCTGGTTCAAGAGGTTTCAGAAGCCGTGCCCGTGCCGGTGATCGCCTCCGGGGGTGCCGGCGAGGCGGAGCATCTCGCCGAGGCCCTGGCCGCCGGCGCCGCCGCCGTGCTCGCCGCGTCGATCTTCCACGAGGGGACCTACACGGTGGGGGACGTCAAGAGGGTGATCGCCAAGGCCGGGTTCCCGGTGCGGGAGGAGGGGGAATGAACATCGAGGATCTCCGCTTCGACGCCAACGGCCTCCTCCCCGTCGTCGTCCAGGACGCCGGGAGCGGCGCGGTGCTCATGCTGGCCTACGCGAACCGGGAGGCGGTGGAGAAGACCCTCGCCACCGGACAGGCCTGGTTCTGGAGCCGCTCGCGGCAGTCGCTGTGGAAGAAGGGGGAGACCTCCGGCAACACCCTCCAGGTCCTGGAGGTGACCGCCGACTGCGACGGCGACGCCCTGCTGATGCGGGCTCTGCCGGCGGGACCGACCTGCCACCGGGGGACGCGGAGCTGCTTCGAGCCCAACCCCGCCCGGCTGGAGCTGGGGTGGCTGGCGGCGGTGCTCGAAACCCGGAAGGGGGCCGACCCCGAAACCTCCTACACGGCGCGCCTCCTCGCCCGCGGCGTCGAGCGCATCGCTCAGAAGGTGGGGGAGGAGGGGGTGGAGACCGCCATCGCCGCCGTCTCCGTCTCCGCGCGGGGCCCGGGGGAGGACGACGAGCGGCGTAAAGCCTTGATTGGAGAGGCCTCCGACCTGATCTACCACCTCCTGGTGCTGCTCCAGGCCACGGGTGTCGATCCGGCGGAAATCAAAAATGAATTACTTCGGCGCCACGGTTTTGCCTCGACGGGACACTCCTAATGCGTAGCTCTAAAATCTGCTGTTCTACTTTGTGTTTGTTTTGGAGGTCATCTCATGTTTGAGGGGGGTTCGCGGCGCCCGCGACGGGCCGTGCCGCACATACGGGAATTCCTTGCCGACAGCCTGACGCCGCTCGCGGTCTACCGTCGGCTCGCCTCCGTGTCGCCGTACCGCTTCCTCTTGGAGAGCGTGGCCGGCGGCGAGCGAATCTCCCGTTTCAGCTTCCTGGGCGCGGCGCCCCGGGAGATCTACCGTCTCTATCCCGACCGCCTGGAGGTCGAGCGCGGAGGCAAGCGCGAGTCGCTCCCGGGCGAGCCGCTGGCGGCGCTCCATCAGGTCCTGGAGACCCTCCACAGCGAGCCGGGGCCGATCCCGTTCACCGGCGGCTTCGTGGGCTATTTCGGCTACGACCTGATCCGCATGGTCGAGCGCCTGCCGAACCGCCCTCACGATCCCTTCGATCTCCCCGTCGCCCTGCTGGCCCGCGTCGACACCCTCATGGTCTTCGACCACGCCCACCAGCGGGTGCTGGCGATCGCCAACGAAATCGAGGGGGAGGTGGGGGTGGGCGAGGCCGAGAAGGACCTGGCGCGCCTCTCCCGGCTGCTCACCGAGGAGTCGGGGGGCGGCGCGGTGGCGATGCCGGGGCAGCCGCCCGGCCCCGCCGCCACCGATCTGCCGAGCCTGGACAGCCCGGGCTACCGGCGGGCCGTGCTCCAGGCCAAGGAGCACATCGCCGCCGGCGACATCTTCCAGGTGGTGCTCGCCCGCCGCTGGCGGGTGCCGCGGCGCATCGAGCCGCTCGCCCTCTACCGGGCGGTGCGCATGGTCAACCCCAGCCCCTACATGGTGCTGCTCGAATCGCCCGATGTCTCGCTGGTGGGCGCCAGCCCCGAGATGCTGGTGCGCAAGCAGGGGCGGCACATCGAGACCCGGCCGATCGCCGGCACCCGGCCGCGCGGCATGGACGCCGACGGGGACAAGCGGCTGGCCGAGGACCTGCTGGCCGATCCCAAGGAGCGGGCCGAGCACGTGATGCTGGTCGACCTCGGGCGCAACGACCTCGGCCGGGTGGCCGTGCCGGGGAGCGTGCGGGTGCCGACCTTCATGGAGATCGAGCACTACAGCCACGTCATGCACATGGTCTCCAGCGTCGAGGGGGAGCTGGCGACGGGGAAGGACGCCCTCGACGCCCTGCTCGCCTGCTTCCCGGCCGGCACCGTCTCGGGGGCGCCGAAGATCCGGGCGATGCAGATCATCGACGACCTCGAGCCCGAGGCGCGCGGGCCGTACGCGGGCGCGGTGGGCTACCTCTCCTTCTCGGGGGACCTCGACACCTGCATCGCCATCCGGACCCTGGTAGTCCGCGAGGGGGAGACCTCCGTCACCGCCGGGGCCGGCATCGTCGCCGATTCCGATCCCGCCTCCGAGGAGCGGGAGACCAAGAACAAGGCCGCGGCGCTGCTGACGGCCGTGGCGCTCGCCGAAGAGCTGGAGAGACGGTCATGATCCTGATGATCGACAACTACGACTCGTTCACCTACAACCTGGTGCAGGTGCTCACCGGCGCGGGCGCGGAGGTGGAGGTGGTGCGCAACGACGCCGAGAGCGTCAAGTCGCTGCTGGCGCGGGGGCCCGAGGGGATCGTCCTCTCTCCCGGCCCGGGCCGCCCCGAGGACGCCGGGGTCTGCCTGGAGCTGCTCCGCAAGCGGGCGCGCATCCCGCTGCTGGGCGACTGCCTGGCCCACCAGTCGCTGGGGATGGCCTTCGGCGCCACCGTCGACCGGGCGCCGCGGCTGATGCACGGCAAGACCTCCCCCGTCCGCCATCACGACGTGGGGATCTTCGCCGGCCTGCCCAACCCGTTCGAGGCCACCCGCTACCACAGCCTGGAGGTGAAGGAGCACACCCTTCCCGCGGAGCTGGAGCCGCTCGCCTGGGCGGACGACGGCACCCTGATGGGGATGCGCCACCGCGACCTCCCGTACTGGGGGGTGCAGTTCCACCCGGAGTCGGTGCTCACCGGCGCCGGCCCGCACCTGCTCGGCAACTTCCTCGAGATGTGCCGCCCCGTCAGACATTCGGAGGGGGCCCATGCCGCTTGAGGTGCGCGCCGCGCTCGTCCGCCTGACCGGCGGCGAGAGCCTCACCCGTGAAGAGACCGAGGACCTCTTCGGCCAGCTCATGGACGGCCAGGTGAGCGAGCCGATGAAGGCGGCGCTGCTGATCGCCCTGCGCATGAAGGGGGAGGCGGTGCCCGAGATCTCCGGCGCCGCCGCCGCCATGCGCCAGCGGGCGATCCCCATCCCGCATCAGCGGGAGGGGCTGGTCGACACCTGCGGCACGGGGGGCGACGGCCGGGGGACCTTCAACATCTCGACCGCGGCGGCCCTGGTGGCGGCGGCGGCCGGGGCGCCGGTGGCCAAGCACGGCAACCGCTCGGTCTCCAGCAAGTCGGGCAGCGCCGACGTGCTGGCCGCCTTGGGGGTGAAGATCGACTCCGATCCCGAGACGGCCGGCCGCACGCTCGACGCGGTGGGGATCGCCTTTCTCTTCGCCCCCCTGCTCCACCCGGCCATGCGCGAGGTGATGCCCGTGCGCCGCGAGCTGGGAATGCGCACCATCTTCAACGTCCTCGGCCCCCTGACCAACCCGGCCGGGGCGCGCCGGCAGGTGATGGGGGTCTATGCGGAGAGCCTGGTCGAGCCGATCGGCCACGTGCTGCGCGACCTCGGGGCCGAGCACGCCCTGGTGGTCCACGGCGACGGCATGGACGAGATCACCACCACCGGCCGCACCCGGGTGGCCGAGGTGCGGCACGGCGAGGTGCGGCTGTTCGATCTGGAGCCGGAGCGCTTCGGCCTGCGCCGGGTCCACCAGGACGAGCTGGCCGGCGGCACCCCCGAGGAGAACGCCGAGGCCGTGCACCGCGTCTTCACGGGCCAGGA
>JAICSG010000832.1 GCA_025937035.1 Thermoanaerobaculia bacterium
CGCTGCGGCGGCATCACCGAATTCCTGCGCGTGGGGGCCCTCTGCGCGGCGAGGCCGCTGCGGCTCTCCGCGCACACGGCGCCGTCGATCCACGCCCATCCCTGTTGCGCTCTGGCGGCGGCGATCCATGTCGAATATTTCCACGACCACGCGCGCATCGAGCGGATGCTGCTCGACGGCGCGCTTCCACCCACGGGCGGCGCGCTCCGCCCCGATCTTTCCCGGCCCGGCCTCGGCCTGGAGCTCAAACGCTCCGACGCCGAGCGCTGGGCCGTTGACTTCTAGGAGGTATCGATCATGAAACATCAAGACATCGGCTCGACCCGCTGGGCGATCGCCGAGGGGTACATCCCGGCCTGGAGCCACGGGCCGGAGCCGCAGATGACGAGCCACGAGACGGTCTGCCTGCTCAACGCCTGCGACCGCGACGCCCACGTGGAGATCACGATCTATTTTTCCGACCGCGACCCGGCCGGGCCTTACAAGGTCACCGTCCCGGCCCGGCGCACCCGTCACGTGCGCTTCAACGACCTCACCGATCCCGAGGCCATCCCGAAGGACAAGGATTACGCCAGCGTGATCGAATCCGACGTGCCGGTGGTGGCCCAGCACACCCGCCTCGACTCCCGGCAGGCCGACAACGCCCTCCTCTCCACCATCGCCTACGCGGCATCTTGAAAGGAGGACGCCATGGCCGTAGCCCACGTCGAGCCCCATTCCGAAACGATCCAACCCACGACGGCGCCCATCGCGCCGCCCAGCCGCCCCGAGACCTCCGACTTCCAGCACGCCGAGGCGCTCGCCGCCGACCTCCGCTCCACCCTCCAGGGGGAGGTGCGCTTCGACGCCGGCAGCCGCGCCCTCTACTCCACCGACGCCTCGAACTACCGCCAGGTGCCGATCGGCGTGGTGGTCCCCCGCACGGAGGACGACGTCGTCAACACCCTCGCCACCTGCCGCAAGCACGGCGCCCCCGTGCTGGCCCGCGGCGGCGGCACCAGCCTGGCCGGCCAGTGCTGCAACGTGGCGGTGGTGCTGGACTTCTCGAAATATTTGAACCGTATCCTCCATCTCGATCCGGAGCGCCGCCGGGCGCGCATCCAGCCGGGGCTGGTGCTGGACGAGCTGCGCGACGCGGCCGAGCGCCACCATCTCACCTTCGGCCCCGATCCCTCCACCCACAACCACTGCACCCTGGGCGGCATGATGGGGAACAACTCCTGCGGCGTCCATTCGGTGATGGCCGGCAAGACGGACGACAACGTCGAGGAGCTGGAGGTCCTCACCTACGACGGCCTGCGGCTGCGCGTGGGCCCCACCAGCGAGGAGGATCTGGCGCGCATCATCCGCGCCGGCGGCCGCCGGGGGGAGATCTACCGCGGCCTGCGCGACCTGCGCGACCGCTACGCGGGCGAGATCCGCGCGCGCTTCCCCAACATCCCCCGGCGGGTCTCCGGCTACAACCTCCCCCAACTCCTGCCCGAAAATGGTTTCAACGTCGCCCGCGCGCTGGTGGGCTCCGAGGGGACCTGCGTCACCATCCTCGAAGCCACCGTCCGCCTCGTGCCCAGCCCCCCCTCCCGCTGCCTGCTCGTGCTCGGCTATCCGGACGTCTACACGGCCGGCGATCACGTGCCCGAGATCATGCAACACAAGCCGATCGGCCTCGAAGGGCTCGACGACGTGCTGGTGAGCGATATGAAACGGAAGAAGCTCCACCCCCAGGACGTGGAGCTGCTGCCCAAAGGGGGCGGCTGGCTGCTGGTGGAATTCGGCGGCGAGACCCGCGCCGAATCCGAAGCCAAGGCGCGCCAGCTGATGCGGACGCTGCAAGGCAAGGAGGATGCCCCCTCGATGAAGATCTTCGACGACCCCAAGGAGGAGCGGACGATCTGGATCGTCCGCGAATCGGGCCTGGGGGCCACCGCGCGGGTGCCCGGCGAGCCGGACACCTGGGAGGGTTGGGAGGACTCCTCCGTCCCCCCCGAGCGGCTGGGCGATTATCTGCGGGCGCTGCGCAAGCTGTTCCAGAAGTACGGCTACGGCTGCGCCCTCTACGGACATTTCGGCCAGGGTTGCGTCCACACCCGGATCGATTTCGATCTCGTCACCTCCCCCGGCATCGAGAAATACCGGTCCTTCATCCACGAGGCCGCGGACCTGGTGCTCTCGATGGGCGGCTCGCTCTCCGGCGAGCACGGCGACGGCCAGTCCCGGGCCGAGCTGCTGCCCAAGATGTTCGGCGACGACCTGATGCGGGCCTTCAACGAATTCAAGGCCCTCTGGGATCCCGAATGGAAGATGAATCCGGGAAAGATCGTGGAAGCCTACCGCGCCGACGAGAACCTCCGGCTGGGGGTCTCCTACGATCCGCCGGAGCTCAAGACCCACTTCCGCTTCCCCGGCGACGACGACGGCAGCTTCGCCCGCGCCACCCTGCGCTGCGTGGGGGTGGGCGAATGCCGCAAGCACCACGGCGGCACCATGTGCCCGAGCTACCGCGTCACCATGGAAGAGGAGCACTCGACCCGCGGCCGGGCCCGCGCGCTGTTCGAGATGCTCCAGGGGGACCCTCTGAAGAACGGCTGGCGGGACGAGCACGTCAAAGACGCCCTCGACCTCTGCCTGGCCTGTAA
>JAICSG010001012.1 GCA_025937035.1 Thermoanaerobaculia bacterium
CCTCCCGGGCATCAATGCCCGGGCTATGATGGAACCGAAAAGCCGGCTGAAGCCGGCTCCCCAATTCAGCTGACCCAAGAGCCGCCTTCAGGCGGCTTTTCGTTTTGAGGCGTAGCCCGGGCATTGATGCCCGGGCGACAGGCGCCTGACAAATCCGACATCCTCCCCGACCACCCCAGACATCGATATCCACCCGTTTTCCACAGGCTTATCCAGGGCCTCGGCCACGCTTTTCCCCACTGCCTCGCCAGCATTACCGGCCGTCGAGCACTCTCTGTCTTCTCGAATCCCCTCTTATCTCCATCTCTCCTTGTCTCCATTTTGGAGATAAAATCTGACAACATGGGAGACGACAGCATGGATTGGCCTGAGCCCAGAAGGAAAGTCCGCAGCCCCTCCTTCCCCTTCATCGGCCTGCGGGAGGCCCTGGACCGGGCGCGGACGTTCTACGAGGCGGAGCAGCGGAACGCGGCGCGGCCGGAGACGGCGGCGGCGCACTGGGGGTATTCGGCCAAGAGCAGCGGGGGAAAGCAGACCATCGCGGCCCTGCGGGCGTTCGGGCTGTTGGAGGGGGATGTGATGGTGAAGCTGTCCGGGCGGGCTTTGCGGATCCTGCTCGACGAGCGGGAGGGGTCGGAGGAGCGGCTGCGGCTGGTCCAGCAGGCGGCTCTGATGCCGCCGGTCCATGCCCGGCTGTGGGAGCGCTACGGCGCGGAGCTCCCCTCCCCCCAGACCCTGCGGCTGTCTCTGATCCTGGACGAGGGGTTCAACGAGAATTCGGTGGATGACTTCCTGACCGAGTACCGGGAAACCCTGGAGTATGCCCGGCTGCTGACCGTCCCCCCGCGCGAGGAGAAAGAAGCCCGGACCGAGCGGCCGGCCGCTCCTCCCCAACCTCAGCCGCGGATCTCGGCCCAGGTCGATCCGGTGGTCTTCCCCCTGCTGGACGGCAACGCGGTGGAATTCAGAATCCGGCGGAAGGTCTCACCCGAGGAGGCCGAGGACCTCCGCCTGGTCTTCGAGCTCTGGCTGCGCAAAATCGTGGAGCGCTGAGAGCAGCCGCTGGCGGACCCGCACCACCTCACCCACCACGATTGTGGCCGGCGCCTTGAGGCCGGCCCGGGCCAGGTCGCCCGCGATCGTGCCCAGGGTCCCCACCACCACCCGCTCCCCCGGCAGGCTTCCCTGGGCGATGGCCGCCACCGGCGTATCCGCGCCGCGGCCGTGGAAGAGGAGCGCGGCAGCGATCTCGGGCAGGCGCGAGAGGCCCATCAGGATGACCAGGGTCTCGACTCGCGAAAGAGCCGCCCAGTCCTGCCGGTCCCCCTCGGCGCAGTGGCCGGTCACCACGGCGAAGCCGCCGGCGAGCTCGCGGTGGGTCACCGGGATGCCGGCGAGGGCCGGGACCGAGATGGCGCTGCTGACGCCGGGCACCACCTCCCAGGGGATGCCGGCCTCGGCGCAGGCCAGGGCCTCCTCCGAGCCGCGGCCGAAGACGAAGGGGTCCCCTCCCTTGAGGCGCACCACGATCTTTCCAGCCCGGGCGTGGTGCAGGAGGAGCTCGTTGATCTCCTCCTGTTTAGCGGAATGCTCGCCGGGGGCCTTGCCCACGAAGATCCGCTCGGCCGTGGGGGGCGCCTCGTCCAGCAGGCGCTCGGAGACCAGACGGTCGTAGATCACCACCTCGGCCTGGCGCAGACGGTCCAGGCCGAGGACGGTGATCAGCTTCGGATCGCCGGGGCCCGCTCCCACCAAGTAGACGATCCCGCTCATTCGGCTTCCAGGGGTACTGCCACGGCGCCGGCCGGCACTGGCTCGGGAGTTACGTCCAGGATCTCCCGGATGCGATCCAGGGCCTGCCTTTCGCTGCCGCGCCGCAGGAGATGGATGACGTCGGAATCGACCAGCCTGTACCACAGGGCCTTGCGGGTCTCGAAGTCGGGCCAGCGCCGGGCGAGGGGGGCGCGGAGCATGCCGGCGATCTCCAGGAAGCGGGCGTGCTCGGGGCCCAGCTCGCGCTCCAGCTTCTGGCGCAGACGCACGGCTAGCGCCGGAGCCCGGCCG
>JAICSG010000991.1 GCA_025937035.1 Thermoanaerobaculia bacterium
GGATTTGCTTTCCCAACCTCGTGCCATGCTCAGGATTGTATGCAAGCGGCGTGCAGCCGGAGCGCTCTCATTCGTTCGCCCGCCGGAGGTAATTCACCAGACCCTTGACGATCATCGGCAGATCGTCCGGGTGGCTGAAGTTGAGATTTCGCCACTCCAGGATCAGCTTGTCGCCGGGGTCGGTCCTGCTGCCGAAGCCGCCGTAGGAGCGGACCTCCTCCTTCTCCGCGGGGGTGCCTGGGAAGTGCTGCTCGGTCAGCAGGTCCCGCCCCTGCCACTGACCCCACCAGCGCCCCGGCGTGGGCACCATGGCGCGCACCCAGTCGCCGATGGTGAGGGCCCTGAGGTCCTGGCCTCCGACCTGGGGGGTGGGGAAGACGCTGTCGGCGCTGCTCACCCGGGCCCCCCGGCTCTGCGAGTTGATCGTCCGCATCACGGCGTTGAGGAATCCTTGCACCGGGATGTCTCGGCCGAGGTCGTTCCGGAGCTCCAGCAAGATCTTGGAGTAGTCCGTCCGCGCCTGGAGCAGCCCCTGCTCTCTGGGCATCAGATCCCGCGTGGTCAACGGGATCGTCGCGATCATGGTGATCACGCTCGCCAGTTGGTACTGGTGCCGGGGATGCCAGCTGCCGAATTCCTGCCGGACCGCCGCGACCGCGGCCCAGAACAGCACCTGCCTGCGCTCATCCTGCTGGTTGTGCGTCGAGTACTGCTGGGCGAACGCGTGGAAGGTCCTCGTCCGGTCTCTCCGGTCGGGCTCGCCGAGCGCCGTCCCGCTCAGGATCGCGGTGAGCTTGCGGATGCGGACTCCCCCCGTCATCTGCAGCTGGCCCACGGTCTTGAGATAGTTGCCCTCGCTCTGGAACCGCAGCCAGCGGCTGCCGTTGAGGCGGGGGATCTGGTTGGCCTGCACCCAATTCCCGACGTTCGCGGTCGCCGTCAGGGCCTTGACGTCGTCCTGAACCTCCCGGGCGGCCCTGACGATCGCCCGCCGCTCGGCCGGGTTGGTCTCGTCGATCTCCTTGAGGATGAACTCGACCTGCGAGGCCCCGTGCTGGTCCTTGTCCGCCGTGATGTCGTAGCCGGTCCGCTGCATCAGGACCTCCCCCTTGCGGTGGGCCACCCAGGAGGAGCTGGTGAGAAAGTAGGACGTGTTCTTCTGGGTCTTGATCGAGGCGATCTCGTACTCGAAGCCCACCTTCCGCATCACCACCGGAGCGGCCGGCGGCGCCGCGGGCCGCGGAGCGCGGGATGGCTGGATGGGCCGCGCCGGCTCCGGCATCCGGTACGCCGCCGCCTGCAAGCCCTTCCTCTCCGCCTCCGCCTCCAGGCCCTGATCCTGGACCACGGCCACGCCGGCGTTGAACGGATTGCGCACCCGGCCGGCCCGCTGTTGCACCACGTGCGCGAGCTCGTGGCCCAGCAGGCGCTGGCCGTGCGGGCTGTCCGGGCTATAGTGCCCGGGCGCGAAGTAGAGGGACGACCCCATGGTGAACGCCACGGCCCCGATCGCCCGCGCCTGATGCCCGACGTGGACCCGGACGTCCGAGAAGCTGGCGCCGAAGAAGGACTCCATCTTCTGGAGCACGGCGGCGGGAAGAGGGAGGCCCGGGCCGGCGTGGGAGAGGTCGATCGCTGGCGGGACCTGAAAGGCGTTGCCGATCCAACTCGGCCGCCCGGCGGACCGGGCCTGGAGCGCGAGGGACGGCCGGTGGCCCTGGAAGCTCCCCTGGATGACGGCCGGACGGCCGGCGGAATGGCGTGCGTGGCTCATGGCGAACGGATCTGGAGCCGTAAGGATAGCGCGCCCGGTGCGCTAAGCTGCACCTGAAGATTGAGGAGCCCTGCGATGAAATCGAGCACGACACAGCGGAACGGAAGCTTTGGCCGGATCTGGCGACAGGCGTTCCGCCTCCTGGCGCCGGTCCTCCTGCTCGGCCTCACGGCCGCGACCGCGGCGGAGCCGCAGGCGGACAAGGCCGCCACGGTGGACGTCCACCTGAGCGAGTACGCCATCAAGATGCCCGACACCCTCCCCGCCGGACCGACCACCTTCGTGGTCCACAACGACGGCGACAAGACCCACAGCTTCCGGATCGAGGGGCCGGGGCTCGCCGACGCGATCCTGGCCAAGCCCGTGCC
>JAICSG010000174.1 GCA_025937035.1 Thermoanaerobaculia bacterium
CCAGCCGGGGGGCGGTCGCCGCCTCGCCGATCACCACGCGGGCCGCGGAGTCCTCCAGGATCCCCTTCAGCCGCTCGCGCGGATAGGTGGGATCGAGAGGCACGTAGGCGCCGCCGACCTTGAGGATGGCGAAGAGGCTGACGATCATCCGCTCGGAGCGCCGCAGGCAGACCCCCACCCGGTCCTCGGGCCCTACCCCCAGCCGCCGCAGGCGGTGGGCCAGCCGGTTGGCCCGGGCGTTGAGCTCCGCGTAGGTCAGCCGCGCCTCTCCCGAGACCACCGCCTCGGCGTCCGGCGTGCGAGCCGCCTGGGCCTCGAAGAGCTGGTGCAGGAGCCCAGTCGGATAGTCGCGGGTCGTGTCGTCCCAGGTCTGGAAGAGCTGCGCGCGCTCGGGCCCGGTGAGCAGCGGGAGGTGCCAGACGGGGGTCTCCGGCGCCGCCGCCGCCCCTTCCAGGAGGGTCCGGAGGTGGCCCAGCATCCGCTCGGCCGTGCCGCCGTCGAAGAGGTCGGCGTTGAATTCCAGGGACAGCAGGACGCCGCCCCGGCCGTCCTCCGCCGCGTAGATCGAAAAGTCGAGCTGCGACCGCCGCTCCGGCAGGCGGACCGATTCCAGGGTCAGGCCCCCCAGCTCCAGCCGCGCCCCCTCCTCGCCCAGCGAGAAGGCGGCCAGCCCTTCCGGGTCCTCCGGCCGCGCCCGCTGGAAGACCAGCATGGTCTGGAAGAGCGGCGGGCGGGCGGGATCGCGCACCGGCCGCAGCCGCTCGGCGATCAGGGAGAAGGGGAAGTCCCCGTGCTCCATCCCTTCCAGCGCCGTCCGGCGGGCCCGGACGAGCAGCTCGCCGAAGCCGGGGCTCCCGGAGAGATCGGTCCGCAGGGGGAGGAGGTTGACGAAGTAGCCCACCAGCCCAGCCAGCTCCGGGAGCGGCCGGCCCGCCAGGGCGGCGCCCACCGCGAAATCTTCCTGGCTCGTATAGCGGCCGAGCTGCGCCTGGAAGGCGGCCAGCAGGACCATGAAGAGCGTGGAGCCGGAAGCCAGCGTTCCCAGCGAGGCGACCAGCTCCGGCGACAGGGCGATCGCCCGCGCGTCCCCTCTCCAGGTCTGGACGGGCGGCCGGGGGTGGTCGGCCGCCAGATCGAGGTCGCGCACCCCTTCCAGCCGCTCCCGCCACCAGGACCACAGCCGCTCCCCGCGCGGACCGGCCAGCAGCTCGGCCTGCCACCGCACGTAGTCGGCGTAGCGGAGCGCGGGCGGCTCCAGGGTCTCCCCCCGGTAGAGCGCCGCCAGATCCCGGCCCATCACAGCCAGGGAGGTGAAGTCCGCCACGATGTGGTGGACCACCAGCAGGAGCACGGTCTCCTCCGGGCCGGTGAAGATCCGGGCGCGCAGAAGGGGGCCGGTTTCCAGGTCGAACGGCCGCCAGGCCTCCGCGGAAAGGCGCCCCAGATCTTCCTCGACCCGAACGTCCGGCGGCAGCTCGGCCAGCACCCGCTGCACCGGCTCGTCCCCCACCACCGGGAAGACTGTCCGCAGGGCCTCGTGCCGCTGGGCCAGAGCGCTGAGCGCCCGGGTGAGCGCCGCCGGGTCGAGCCCGCGGACGCGCGCCGCCACGGCGATGTTGAACGCTCCCCCCTCGGGCGCCAGGCGGTGGATGAACCAGAGCCCCCGCTGGCCCGCCGAGAGCGGCCCGTCGCCCTCCGCCCGATGGGCCCGCAGCGGCGGCAGCTCCACCGCGGGCTCGATGCCGAGCCCCGCCAGCAGGAGGTCCGCCAGCTCCGCCACGCTGATCCCTTGCAGCAGATCCGCCAGCGGCACCGCCAGCCCCAGCGCCCCCTCGACGCTCCCCTTGAGCTCGACCGCCGACAGCGAGTCGAGCCCCAGCCCGGTGAGCGGCTGGTCGAGGGCCACCGGCGCGCCGGTCACCGCGGAGGCCCGCTCGCGCAGATAGGCGGCGAGCATCGCCCGCCGCTCCTCGGCGTTAAGGGCCGCCAGCGACTCCCGGGTCAGCGCGGCGGCGATCTCCGGCGCCGGATCGGCCGCCGCCAGGGCGCTCCGCCCCACCACCGGCAGCTCACCCCTCAGATACAGCTCCCGGCAGAGGCGGCGCTGCACCTTGCCGCTCGACGTCTTCGGCAGCCCCGCCTGGCGGATCAGCATCACCTCGTGGATCTGCACCTCGTGCTCCGCCGCCACCGCCCGCCGCACCGCCTCGGCGATCTCCTCGACGCCGTCCCGGCGGTGCCGGGCCACCTCATGGACCACCACCAGCCGCTCCTCCCCCGCGATCTCCACGGAGAAGGCCGCGCCGCCCCCGGGCTGGAGATCGGGATGGCTGCGCTCGGCCGTCAGCTCGACGTCCTGCGGGTAGTGGTTGCGCCCGCGCAGGATGATCAGGTCCTTGAGGCGCCCGGTGACGTAGAGCTCGCCGCCGGAGAGGAATCCGAGGTCCCCGGTGCGCAGGAACGGCCCCTCGCCCGTGGGCAGGAAGGCGTGGAAGTCCCGCGCCGTGGCCTCCTCGTTCTCCCAGTACCCGCGCGCCACGCTGGGGCCGGAGATCCAGATCTCCCCTTCCTCCCCCGCCGGCCGCTCCTCCCCGGTCTCCGGACCGACCGTCACCACCCGCTGCCCCATCCAGACCCGGCCGCAGCTCACCCGCTCCCGCTCCACCCGCGAGCCGTGGCCGCCGGTGACGAAGAGCGTGGCCTCCGCCAGGCCGTAGCAGGGGTAGAACGCCTCCCGGCGGAAACCGCACGCCGCGAAGGCCTCGGCGAAGCGCTCCAGGGTCGAGGCCCGCACCGGCTCGGCGCCGTTGAAGGCCACCTTCCAGCTCGAGAGGTCCAGTCCCGCCAGCGCCTCCGGAGCCGCCTTGCGCAGGCACAGCTCGTAGGCGAAGTTGGGGCCGCCGCTCACCGTCCCCCGGTAGCGGCTGATGGCCTCCAGCCAGCGCATCGGCCGCTGCAGGAAGGCCACCGGCGACCTCAGCACGCACCGGCCGCCGGCGTGCAGCGGCTGGAGCACATTTCCGATCAGGCCCATGTCGTGGTAGAGCGGCAGCCACCCCACCACCATCGAGCTCTCGTCCATGTCGAAGGCGGCGCCGATCATCCGCTCGTTGTGCAGCAGGTTGGCGTGGGTGACCATCACCCCCTTGGGCGTCGCGGTCGACCCGGACGTGTACTGGAGGAAGGCGATGGAGCCCGGCGCGGGCTCCGGCAAGGGAGATCCGTTGTCGCCGCTCAACTCATCCGTTGCGATCCACCGCAGGCCGCCGAGCTCGGGAGCCACGGCGAGCAGACCGCGCGGCTCCACTGTCCCGGCCAGGATCGCCGCCGTGGTCAGCGCCGCCCGCGGGGTGGCGTCGTGGGCGATCGCCCGCAGGCGCGACTGCGACCGGTCGTTGGGCCGCGGCGGATAGGCGGGCACGGCCACCACTCCGGCGTAGAGGCAGCCGAAGAAGGCCACGATGAAATCGAGGCCGGGGGGGTAGAGGAGCAGCGCCCGCTCTCCCGGCGGCACCGACGCCGCGAGCGCCGCCGCCACGCCGGCCGCCCGGCGGTCGAGCTCCCCATAGGTGAGGCTCACCCCCTCGGATTCGCCGTCCGTCAGGAAGGTGAACGCCACCTGCTCCGGCCGCTCCGCGGCGCGGGCGCGCAGCAGCCCCGCGACCGTGAGGGCCCCGGCCGCCGATCCCACCGTGGGCTCGGTCACCGCGACCTCATCTCGCCGGTCCCGGTAAAAGAAAACTCTATGGGCAATGACTTCATGAAACTGAGCAAAACCGTTCGTCTCCCTTGAATAATCTTTCAAATCCAGGCGGGCGGCTCGGATGGGTCCGCGAAATTCGCGGTCACACATTTAGAACCGCAAATAAGGTGCCGGTTCTTCCACCCTCCGAGACACCTTCGAATCGTCACATCCGCTGTGTCCCGAGCCCGAGGCTACGATGCACTGATTGAAAGAGGCGGAATTGTCTCCGCCGCGCTGCCGGTTTCCGTGTCTTGGATTGCAGCGAGTCGGGCCTCACGGACCTCTCACTATCACGAAGATCCCAAAGCTCGCGCTTTGAAGTAAGAAAGGAGAGTCAATGCTCGGGACAGGAATCAACGAACGCCTGGAAGAGAACCCCCTCCGCAAGGAGCTGATCCATCATCCGTTCTTCAAGGAGGTCCGCTCCTCCGAGGCCCTGGACCGGGACAAGGTCGGGGTCTTCCTCGGCCAGTGGTGGCACCCGCTCCACTACTTCCCGCAGTTCCTCTCCCGCACCATCGATCAGGTGCCGATGCTGGAGATGAAGACGGCGATCTCGAAGATCCTCTACCAGGAGCTCGGCGAGGGTGACCCCGCGCGGGCCCACGAGAGGATCTACGTCACCACGATGAAGGACGCGGGCTTCGACGAGGCCACGGTGGCCGAGGCGCCGCCGTTCGAGGAGACCGCCCGGCTGGTGCGGCGCTACCAGGAGGCCTCGGGCGAGCGCCTGAGCGCCCTCGGCTTCGTCTACGGCACCGAGGTCGCCGACCTCGCCATGGTCGCCGGCATCGGCAACGCCGTCCGCCGGGTCAGCGGCCTGAAGGACCTCCCCTGGGTGGACATCCACATCCTCCAGGAGCCCGACCACGTCGCCCAGGTCAACGAGGCGATCGAGCCCGACTTCTCCGCCGCGGAGGTCGACGCGATCGTCACCAACGCCGAGGAGATGTGGACCCTCTGGATCAACTTCTTCAACCGCCTGCGCAAGGTGATGTTCGGCACCGAGACCCTGCCCGCCGCCGAGCCCGCCGAGGCGATGGCGACGGCGTAACGCCCGTCCGGGGGTGCCCCAGAGAGGGCGCCCCCCGTCATTCCTTCCTCTTCATCGCCTTCTCGTCCAGCCAATTCAGGAAGACCCGCAGAGCGTCCGGCCGGATCTCGTGCCCCATGTCGAATTCGCGGTAGGTCATCGCCACCCCATAGGGGCGCAGGCTCTCCCGCGACTGGCGGGCCATCTCGACGTCGATGCGGTCGTCGCGGGTGCCGTGGAGGACGAGCACCGGGAACCCCTCGTGCTCGGGGAGCTTCGGCAGCAGCTCGACCAGCGGCGGCGGAAACCAGGAGGAGAGCGCCGCGAGCCCGGCGAACCGGGTGGGCTCGCGCAGGGCCAGCTCGTAGGCCATCATCCCTCCCTGGCTGAAGCCGGCGACCACGACCTTGGCGGGATCGATCGGATAGCGCGCGAGCGCCGTGTCGAGGAAGCTCCGCAGGGAGTCCGCCGCGCCCTGGAACGCCTCGACATCCGGCGTCACCCCCATCCGCAACGGGAACCATCCATATCCATACTGGCCGCCGCCGAACGGCACCGCTACCTGCCCCTGCGGGCAGAGCATGATCGCCTTGCCGTCGAACAGCACCGGCGCGAGCCCCAGGAGGTCATGCGCGCTGGCCCCCCATCCATGGAGAGCGATGATCGCCGGAAACGGTCCGTCGCCGGCGGGGACGTGGGAGGTGTAGAGGAGATTCATGACGTCAATAGCTAACTTTCACCCGGAAACATGAAGGTTTCCAGAGCTTGCCAACGAAGGACCTCAATGCCCTCGATCTTCAAGCGGTCATCGTTGGTCAGGAACGAAGAGCAACCTTTCTGCAAAGCCGTCGCGGCGTGGATGGCGTCAGGCAGCTTGATCCGCGACAGGCCCCGCAGGTGGGCCGCCTCGATGAGGATCTCACGAGAGACCGGACCGATGGCCAGAAAGCGGCGGTTCTGCAAGAATTCCAGGTAGGCTTCAGTAACTTCGGATCGCCCCAATTCCATCGGCTTGACGAGACATTCGGCGAGGCTCAGCTCACTGGTCACCGCCGCGAGCTCCCCTCGGTCCAGGGCTCCCAGCACCTCCCTTGCTACCCTGGCCCAAGGCTCCACCGCCTCCAGCACGTAGATGAAGAAATTGGCGTCGAGATAGACCTTCGGGCCGAGCCTTTCCCTCAGCGATCCCAACTCTCACGCTCCGCCCGCAGGAAGGCATCCACCTCGTCCGCACCCTTGAAACATCCCTTGCCCCTGCCCAGGAAGCTGACGAGAGGCTGATCCTCGACCGGCGCTTGCTCGACGAGGACGATGACCTCGGCCATGGTTCCGACAGCCAGGGCAGGATTGTGAATCTCGATCTTCCCTTCCTGCACTACCTTGACGTGCTCTCGAATGGCCTGGGTCATGGCACCTCCATCTCGGTTCTTTTATACAGGAGAGGGCTGCTCCTGTCACGGGCTCATTCTGCGACAACGGGAACGACCGGCATTGCCGGTCCCAGTGGCGGATCCCCCTCATAAAGAACCTTTTCCAGAAACAGCCCCGAAGGCGGCGCGGTCCACTCCGCCGGCAGCCCCTTGCCGGACTTGGGCGCCCTCGCCGCCAGCAGGCTTTCAAATCCCCTCCGGTCCAGCTCCCCCGCCCCAACCTGCACCAGGGCTCCGACCACCCGGCGCACCATCTTCCACAGGAAGTGTGAGGCGGCGAGGCGGACCAGGATCAGGGCGCCGTCCACCACCACCTCGGCGCCGTCCACCACCACCAGCGTGCTCGGCTGCTCGGCCGGACGCTCGCAGAAGAGGCGGAAATCGTGCTTGCCAGCGAGGAGCGCGGCCGCCTCGGCCATCCTCCTCTCGTCGAGCGGGCGCTTCACCCACCAGACGAAGCGCTTGGCCAACGCCGTGCGCCGGCGGGAGATCTGGTACAGATAGGAGCGCGAGACCGCGTCGTGGCGGGAATGGAAGCGGTCCGGCGCGGCGACCAGCCCGAGGACGTGGACGTCCGCCGGCAGCCGGTCGTTGACCGCCCGGCGGAACGGCTCGGGATCGACCTCCCGCGCCAGCCGCAGGTGCGCCACCTGGGCGAGGGCGTGGACTCCGGCGTCGGTGCGCCCCGAGCCCCCCAGCTCCCGTACCGGCGCTCCCGCCTCCTCGATGGCCCGCCGCAGCTCCCCCGCCACCGAGCGGGCGTTCTTCTGCTCCTGCCAGCCGTGATAGCGGGTCCCTTCGTATTCAATGTTCAGGCGGTAGGTCGGCATTTGGCTCCTCGAAATCTCGTGCTAAGATGCACCCCTTGTTGTTTTTGATGCCATGGACTCGGGCTGCTCATAAACCCCATTTTCGGTAACGGAGGATAACCGTCATGAAGAAGATGATCGTTCTGTTCGCCCTGCTCGCTCTCACCGTGGCCGCCCTGGCCGGCGCCGCCGCCACCAAGGGGACCTGGACCGGCTGGGTCACCGACGAGCACTGCGGCGCCAAGGGCGCCAGCGCCGACCACAAGGCCTGCGCCGAGAAGTGCATGACCAACGGCAGCAAGCTGGTCTTCTACAACACCGCCGACAAGAAGATCTACGGCCTGGACAAGCAGGACGTGGCCAAGGCCAACCTCGGTCACGAGGTGAAGGTCACCGGCGAGCTCGAAGGCAAGAGCATCAAGGTCGACTCGATCAGCGCGGCCGGCGGCAAGTAAGACCCTCCTCGCGAGAGGGAAAACACCGGTTTTACATGGTTTTTCGTAGGGGCGGGGGGTGTGCCCGGCCGGTGGGGGTGTTGGGGGGGGGCCAGCCCCGCGCCGGC
>JAICSG010000017.1 GCA_025937035.1 Thermoanaerobaculia bacterium
ATCGGCGTCAGGGGCGTGGCGGGGGGCGCCGCGGCGAGCGGAACGGCCAGCAACAGGGCAGGAATCCAGGAGAGAATTCGTCTGTTCATGGCGGTAAAGCTATCATTTCCACTCCCCGCAACTTGCATCGATCCCGCCCGTAGAAAAGAATCCGCTGTAGAGAGGCTCTCTCTCACGTCTCGGGACACGTAAAGGAGACCCGGATGCCCAGATCCAGAACCGCGCGCCTCATCGGGATGGCCCTCCTGATGACGGCCGTTCCGGCCCTGGCCGCGGACGCCCTCAAGGTGACGCCGCCGAAGCTGGAGGTGCGCGAGCACAAGCTCGCCAACGGCCTCGACCTGCTGATGTACGAAGATCATTCGGTGCCGGTGGCCACCGTCGAGGTGTGGTACCACGTCGGCTCGAAGGACGAGAAGAAGGGGCGGAGCGGCTTCGCCCATCTCTTCGAGCACCTGATGTTCAAGGGCTCGGCCCACGTCGGACCCGAGGAGCACAAGAATTTCATCTCCTCGATCGGCGGGCGCTACAACGCCACCACCGATTTCGACCGCACCCTCTATTTCCAGAGCTTTCCCAGCAACTATGTGGAGCGGGTGCTGTGGATGGAGGCCGACCGCATGAGCTCGCTCGACGTCTCGGACGAGAACTTCAAGTCCGAGCGGGACGTGGTCAAGGAGGAGCGCCGGCTGCGGGTGGACAACCCACCCTTCGGCCGCCTCTTCGAGGTGGTGCTGGACAAGACCTTCACCACCCACCCCTACAAGATCGAGACGATCGGCAGCATCGCCGACCTCGACGCCGCCACCGTCCAGGACGTGCGCGAGTTCCACAGCCTCTACTACGTGCCCAACAACGCCACCCTGGTGGTCTCGGGGGACGTCAATCCCGAGGCCGTGATCCGCTGGACCGAGAAGTACTTCGGCCCTATCCCGAAGGGCAGGCCGATCCCGCGCGACATCCCGAAGGAGCCGGCGCAGACGGCCGAGCGCCGCGCGGTCGACTATCACCCGAACACCCCGCTGCCGGCGGTGGTGATCACCTGCCACATCCCCCAGGCCGGGAGCCCGGACAGCTACGCCCTCCAGGTGGCGAGTAACATCCTCTCGGCCGGCGAGAGCTCGCGGCTCTACCGGCGGATGGTCTATGAGAAGCAGATGGCGGTCGCCGCCGGCGGCGACGCGATCCTCCTGGAAGACCCCGGAGTGTTCTTCTTCTACGCCATCCTCCAGGGGGGCCAGAAGCCCGAGGACGGCGAGAAGGAGCTGCTGGCCGAGGCCGACCGGCTGCGCGACCAGCCGGTCTCGGAGGAGGAGCTGGTCAAGGCGAAGAACCAGATCATCTCCAGCCTCGTCTTCGGCCGCCAGACCGACCAGGACAAGGCCGACGCCATCGGCTACGCCAAGGTCATCCTGAACGACGTGTCCTACGTGAACCGCCAGCTCGCCGAATTCCAGAAGGTCACCGCCGCCGACGTGCAGCGGGTGGCGCGCACCTATTTCACCCCCCAGAACCGCACGGTGGTCTACATGCTCCCCGAGGCGATGCGCCCAAAAACCGAAGGGAAACCGGAAGGCAAGCCGGGAGCGGCCACAAGCGAGGTGAAGAACCCATGAGAGCCCCGATCTTCCTGAAGTCTTTCGGCCTGCTCCTGGCGCTCGCCTCCGCGGGCCTGGCCCAGGCTCCGGCCGCGAAAGCCCCGGCCGCGAAGAAGGCCGCGGCCCCGCCCGCCGCCGCCAAGGCGATGGCCAGGCCGTCCACGCCGGCCACGCCGCCGCCGCCGGCTCCGGCCAAGGAGATCCGCTTCCCCGCCTTCCAGGAGAAGACGCTGGCCAATGGATTGCGGCTGGTGGTGATCGAGCAGCACGAGCAGCCGCTCGTCTCGCTGCGCATGACGCTCAACGCCGGCAAGGCCTACGAGCCGGAGGGCAAGGCCGGGCTGGCCAACGCCACGGCCGCCCTGCTCACCAAGGGCACGGCCACCCGCTCGGCCCAGCAGATCGCCCAGGCTATCGACTTCGTGGGCGGCCATCTCGACGCCAACGCCGGGACCGAGGCGGGCTACGTGGACCTGTCGGTCACCTCGGACCAGCTCGATCTCGGGTTCGGCCTCCTCTCGGACGTGGTCCTCCATCCGGCCTTTCCGCAGGAGGAGCTCGAGCGCTGGCGCCGGCAGGCCGTGAACGGGCTCCAGATCGATCAACAGGACGCCTCCTACGTGGCCACCACCGCGGTGACGCGGCTGATCTTCGGCGACTACCCCTATGGCCGGCCGGGCAGCGGCACTCCCGGGTCGCTCGCCGGGCTGACGCGGGACGACTTGGTGGCGTTCCACAAGCAGCACTTCATTCCCAACCAGACGATCCTGGCGGTCGTGGGGGACGTCAAGCCGGCCGATGCCTTCGCCCGCGCCGAGCGCGCCTTCGGCTCCTGGCCCAAGGGGACCCCCAGCGAGCTCCCCCGATTCGACGTGAAGGCTCCCGCCAAAACCCGGATCGTGGTGATCGACAAGCCCGACGCCGTGCAGACCGAGATCCGCCTCGGCCAGGTGGGGATCGCCTACCGCGATCCTTCGCTGTTCGCGGCCGAGGTCTACAACTCCATCCTCGGCGGCAATGCCAGCTCCCGGCTCTACGAGGAGATCCGGCGCAAGCGGGGCCTGTCGTACGGCGCCAGCAGCTACTTCCTGGAGGAGACGAATCCGGGCTTCTTCGAGGCCTCGACCTTCACCAAGACCGAGAGCACGGCCGACGCCCTTGGGCTCGCCTTCGAGGTCCTGCGCGGACTGCAGGAGAAGCCAGTGCCGGAGGCGGAGCTCAGCTTCGCCAAGACCTACATCACCGGCGCCTTCCCGCTGGAGATCGAGACCGCCAACGGCATCGCCACCAAGGTGCTGGAGGCCATGCACTTCGGCTACGGCCGGGAGTTCCTGGAGAGCTACGACGACCGGATCTCCAAGGTGAGCGCGGCCGACGTCCAGCGCTTCGCCGAGACCCATGTCCACCCCGGCCAGATGACCGCCGTGCTGGTGGGCAACGCCTCGGCCTTCACGGACGCCCTGAAGAAGAAGTACGGGGAGGTCGAGGTGATCCCGATCGCCGACGTCGACTTCCTGCGGCCGGACCTGCGCAAGCCGCAACAGCCCAAAGCCAAGGGCTGACCCGGACGAGAGCCGGGCGGGTCCGACGCCCGGCCGGCCTCTTTCCCCGCGTTTTTCTTCGCTCCTCCCGTCAAGATGGCACCCTCATTGCAGCAAAAAATGGAGAATAGTTGGGGGGGACATCCCCGCCGGAAGCTCCCTCCGGGGGAATTGCTCTCGAGGAATGACCGCAAAGGAGGAACAGCGATGAAAAGGCAGATCTTCTCGCTCACGATGGCTCTCGCGCTCACCATGGGGACCGCGCTGCTGGCCCAGTCGGGCGGCGGCAGCGGCGGCGGAGCCAACAGCGGCTCGGTGGGCACCGGCTCCGGCGCCACCGGCACGACCGGCGCCGGCTCGACCGGCAGCTCGATGGACCAGACCGGCACGACCGGCACCACCACCGGCACGATGAACAACACGGGCTCGACGACGACCGGGACCAACAACCAGACCGGCACGACCACGACCGGCACGATGAATCAGCCCGGGAGCACGACCGGCACCACGACCGGGACGACCACTGGCACCACCACCGGAACCACCACGGGCACCACGACCGGGACCAACACCAACACCTATAACGGCGCGGGCTCGACCACCGGCACCGGCACGACCGGCACCACCACCGGCACTTACACCGGCACCACCGGCTCGACCACCGGGACCTACAACGGCACGACCGGCAGCGCCACCGGCGCCGGCACCGCCTACGGCACCTCCGGCACAACCGACACGACCACCGGCATGAACGACACCACCGGCACGGGCACCGGCGTATCCGGTACGCGCCGCCACCTGCCGGGGACCGGCAGCGACATGCCGCTCGTCGGCCTGCTCGGCGCCCTCTCGCTGGCCGGCGCTCTCGGCCTGCGGAAGCTCCAGTAAGCGCGGATCGCCTTCCGATCCGGAAAAGGGGCCCGCTCGCGGGCTCCTTTCTCTTTATGGCATCAGCGTTGCAGAAACTGAAGAGCACCAGGGATAGTCCCTGCGCTTCAGGGATTCACAACAGGAGGAGATCGAGATGAAACGACAGATCCTGGCGCTCTGGGTGGTCCTCATCCTCGCGGCATGCGCGGCTCTGATGGCCCAGTCCACCACTCCCAACACCCAGGTCCCCCCCAGCCAGCAGGTCGACCAGTCGGGCCAGCCCGAGCACGCCGGCCGTCCGGACGTGGACGTCGACGTCGGCAAGAACGCCAAGAACGGCGTCCTGAACGTGGACGTCAAGCGCCACGGGGATTCCGATACCAAGGCCGGCAACAACCCGAATGGCAACCGGACCACCACCACGACGGGTACCACCGGCACCTACACCGGCACCACCACCTCCACAGGCGCGTCGACGGCCACCACCACCCGGCACACCCGGCACGCGGCCACGCACGTGCGTCATCGGATGCACCACGCCGCCTCCAAGCACCACCGCCTGCCGAAGACGGGGAGCGACATGCCGCTCGCCGGGCTGCTCGGCGCCCTCTCTCTGGCCGGTGCTCTCGCTCTGCGGAAGCTCCAGTAGGCCGGCTTTCCGTTCGGGGGGCGGCAGGCCCGCGCCCCCGGTTCCCTCCGCTCTTGAACCCTGCCGCCCTTCCAGCGTACAAAGCTCCAACATGGACGAAGCGGCGATCTTCCGCGCGGCGCTGCGGCACGACGCGCTCTCGGCGCCCATCGGCTTCCTGCTCCTCGGGCTGGGGCTGGCGGCGGGAGCCCTGGCCCTGGCGCGGCGGAAGGGCGGCGATCCGGCACTCACCTACTTCTCCCTCTTCACCTCGCTCTATGCCCTCCGCCTGCTCGCCGACAGCCAGACGGTACAGCTCCTCTACTCGCCTCCCGAGCTCATCTGGCGGAAGCTGATCGACAGCCTCACCTTCGTGCTGCCTATACCGGGTTTTCTCTTCTTCGAACGGGTGATCGGCCGGGGTTGGCGGTCGTCCATCCGCTGGGTCTGGCACCTCTACGTCGCGCTGGCCCTGGTGGCCGTCCCCTGGGAGATCGTCTCCTCCGCTCCGGCCGTCCTCTTCGGGATCTACCGCGTGCTGGTGCTGGTGGCGATCACGGTGACCCTGGCGAATCTCTTCGCGCCAGGCCAGCCGATGGACCAGGACCGCTGGCTGCTGCGCATCAGCTTCCTGGCGCTCGGTGTGTTCGTCATCCTGGAGAACCTCCGCGCCCTGGGGCTCACCCCCTGGCGGGACAACGCCGAGCCGGTGGGCTTCCTGATCTTCAACTGCGGCCTGGGAGTGATCGCCGCCCGCCGCATCTTCGACACCCAGGAGCGGCTGGCCTCGATCCGCCAGGAGCTCGAGACCGCGCGGCGCATCCAGCAGTCGATCCTCCCCGAGGAGATGCCCCGCGTCGCCGGCCTCGACCTCGCCGCGCGCTACGTCTCCGCCACCGAGGTGGCCGGGGACTTCTACGATTTCCTGCCTTGCGAGGGGCCGCGCGCCGGCCTGCTGATCGCCGACGTCTCGGGGCACGGCGTGCCGGCCGCCCTGGTGGCGTCGATGCTGAAGGTGGCCACCGCGGCCGAGATCCCCCACGCGGCGAGCCCGGCGCGGGTCCTCTCGGAGATGAATCAGATCTTCCACGGCAAGCTGCGGAACCAGTTCATCACCGCCTTCTGCGTCCATCTCGATCTGGAGGCGGGGCGGATCACCTGGTCCGGCGCCGGCCATCCGCCGGCCCTGCTCTGGCGAGGGAGTGAAGGGAAGGTCGAGGAGTTGGCGCCGGGAGGGCCGGTGATGGGCCGCCTCCGCCGGGCTCCCTATCCCGAGGCGTCGCTCCCTCTGGAGCCCGGGGACCGCCTCCTGCTCTTCACCGACGGCATTCCGGAGGCCCTGAGCCCCGCCGGCGAGCCGTTCGGGGACGAGCGCCTCCAGGCCCTGCTGGCGGCCCACGCCCCCCAATCCGCCGAAAGGATCGCCGAGGCGCTCCTGGCCCGCGTCGCGGAATGGACCGGCCGGAGCGCCTCGTTCGACGACGACCTGACGTTCGTGGTGGCCGGCATCACCGCTGGATCGTGAAGGTCACCGTCAGCGTGTAGTACACCTTCACCGGCCGGGTCCCCATCATCGCGGGCTTGAACTGGGTCTGCTGGATCGCCTCCATGGCGGCCCGGTCGAGACCCATCGGCAGCCCGCGGAGAATGTGTACCTGGGTGGCATTCCCCTTCTCGTCGATCACCGCCTCGACGATCACCATCCCCTGCATCCCGGCCCGCCGCGCCATCTCCGTGTACCGCGGCTGGATCGGGTGCAGCGGCACCGGCCGGCTCATCTCGGCGGTGAGGATCAGCGGCGCGCTCTCGGCGGGAGGGAGAGGCTCAGGCGTCCCGTTCGGCGTGCCGATCTCGCTGTGACCCTTGGCGTTGGGGTCCCCCGGCCGGGCGGGCGCGTCGGGGTCCGTCCCGTGGTAATCGGGGCCGGGATCCGGGACGGTCTCCTCCTGCTTCGGAGTCTCCCGCGGTTTGTCCACCGTATGCTCCGGGTCCGGCTGCACAGGCGTCTGGGGAGCCGGCGTCTTGATCTCCGTCTTGGTCTCCGGCGGCTTCGGGGGCTTCACTCCCCCGCCCCGCTGGAGCTCGGGCGGCGGCAGGACCACGTCGATGAAGGCCACGTTGGTCTGCGGCTCCTGCACCGGGCCCACGCTCCAGTAGCTGGCGAACGCGAAGGCCGTCAGGCCCACCAGGTGCAGCACGATCGCGAGAGGGAGGGAGAGCCAGCGGCGCCGTTTCGGCTGCTTCCTGGCCTCCAGGTCGATCAGGGAGCTCTCGAACATCTTCCACCTCCGGACGTCGGGTGTCGGTCGTCCTCGCCTCGATCCCCGAGGCGGGGGAAACTTCGGAGCGCTCCTGATTGGATTAGATGGGGTGGCCCGATTTTTGGTTCCAGGAAGGGCGTTGACCCATAGTCGGCGCCTGATATCTTTGGGCGCGGCGAAGCCGCTCCCGCATGCTGCCGGAGCGAGCTGCCCAACTTTTCTATTTCCTTGGAGGCTGCAATGCCGGATTCAAACCCGAGCCTGACTCACGTGAGAACGGCTCTCTTCGTCGATTTCGATAACATCTATCTCGGCCTGCAGCGGGAAGACCCCATGGCGGCCGAGCAGTTCGCCACCGACCCCACCCGCTGGCTGCTCTGGCTCCAGGACAAGCTCCCCCATCAGGAGGGAGACGGCCGGCGGCGCAAGATCCTCTTCCGCCGCTGCTATCTCAACCCCTCGCAGTTCGGGCGCTTCCGGCCCTACTTCACCCGCTCGGCCATCGAGGTGGTCGACTGCCCGCCGCTGACCAGCGGCGGCAAGACCAGCGCCGACATCCACATGGTGATGGACATCCTCGACACCCTGAGCCACCCCACGCGGTTCGACGAGTTCATCCTGCTCTCCGGCGACGCCGACTTCACGCCGGTGCTGCTGCGCCTCTCCAAGCACGACCGGCGCAGCGCCATCCTGGCCATCGGCCCCGCCTCGGTGGCCTACAAGGCCGCCTGCGACCTGCTGATCGACCAGGACACCTTCCTGGAGGAGGCGATCGGCGCCACCCCGAGCACCACCACCCGCGCCGCCGCCGGCCAGCCCAGCAACTCGGCGATGAGCGATCTCCTCACCAAGATCGCCGACAAGGTCTACGAGCGGGCGAGCACCAGCGGCGAGCTGGTGGCCACCGAGCTGCCGCCGATCTTCCGCGAGTTCTCCGAGTTCACCTCCAGCAACAACTGGCTGGGCTTCAACAGCCTGCGCAACATGACCACGGCGGTCGTCTCGATGCGCCGCGATCTCACGATGATCGACGGCGACCCCTGGCGGGTCGGCCTGCTGGCGGAGGGCGAGGAGCCCGTGGAGGCGCCGGAGGTGGGCCAGGAGCACGGCCGGATGGCGCCCTCGCCCCGCTTCCTCACCCCCGCGGACCGCCACCGCCTGATCGAGGAGATCCTGACCCACGTGCGCTCGGTCGTGGAGTCCTCGGACGCCGCGGTGCCCATGGCCCGCGCCGCCCAGATGGTGATCAGCCGCTTCGGCGAGCAGGTGCTGGCCACCCGCTGGGCCGGCGCCGGCACCTTCCGCGACCTGCTCGAAGGACGTGAGAACCCCGGCTTCGCCATCTCGGCCCTCAAGCCCGGCTACATCTACGACCCCGCGCGCCACCAGCTTCCGATCGACGGCCGGCCGGAGGAGCTGGTGGGCGATCCGCAGCTCAACGCGCTCGCCTACCGCGTCCACCAGCTCACGGACACCCCCTACCTGACCCGCGGCGACTACGCCCGGGTCTTCCGCCTCACCGCCGAGGAGGTCAACCAGCACGGCTACTTCCTCACCCGCACCTCGAAGGCGGTGCGCGACCGCTGCATCGAGGAGGGGTCGCCGATCGCCCGCGCGAGCGTCAACTTCATCCTCCGCGGCATCACCTTCGGCGGCCACCGCTTCGGCCAGAACGGCCCCGAGGAGCCGCTGGAGCTCGCCTCCTGCTTCTTCCGCAACGTGGTGAGCCTCTGCGACAGCGCGGGCATCGAGCTCGATTCCGGCGAGCGGGAGACCCTCGGCGACTGGATCCTGGGCGAGCTGCGGGCCGAGGAGGGGATCCCGGCGGAGCCCTCCGAAGCCGGAGACGAGGCCGAGGCGGTGCCCGTGGGCGCCCACGAGCCGGAGCCATGAGCTGGCCTATCGGCGAGGAGGAGATCCGGGAGCTGATGGCGCTCCCGGCCGCCGACCGGGCGGTGAATTTCTTTCAACTGGTCGCCGATTGGGAGGAGGTCTGGGGCCTCCAGGACGAGAACGGCTGGGTGGTGGGGCGCGAGACCGACGCCCTCCCCCTCTGGCCGCACGCCGCCTTTGCCGAGGCCTGCGCCCGCGGGCCCTGGGAAGGGGCGGTCCCGGGCATGATCTCGCTCGACGACCTGCTCGTCGACCTCCTCCCCCTGCTCGCGGCGGACACTCTGCGGGCCGCGGTCTTCCCCACCCCGGACGACCCCGGCCTGCTCCTCACCCCCACCGAGCTCGGCGACCGGCTCGAACGGGAGCTGCAGATCGGCGGGTGAGCCGGCCGGGCCAGAAATGCCGCCCTTTCGGGGCGGACCCTCACTCTTCCAACCCTCTCTCCCGGCCTCTCCCGACCTGACGGGAGAGAGAGGGCTTTGTAGGGGCGTGCCCCTGCGTGGCGCCCTGTTTTCGTTACCGGCAGTCGTCCCAGGTTTCCGGGGGGATTGAGAAATCGTGTCACGCTCACATCTTTGGATACACTTATATTTCTAGACGGGAAGGTGAGCAGAATCACCCACCCTTGACGGAGGCTTGCAGCAACCGGAAAGAAGTAGCTGACACTAACCCACAGCATCCTGTTCGCTCCACCTCAAGAAAAGCTCTCTCTCGGAGGCAAGCCATGAACGCCACGCCAGTCACTACGGAGAGCCCGCTCCAGCCCATCTTCGTGCTCTCCTGCAACCGGTCCGGATCGACGCTGCTCCGGTCCATCCTCGACACCCATCCGGAGATCTACTGCCCGTCGGAGCTTTCCCTCGGCCATGCCGCGCACTCCCTCGCGATCCTCCTTGCCGGCCTCGAGGGCAGGGACTCGATCCAGGAGTCCGCGGGAAAGCTCTCCATCACGAAGGCCGTCACCGAGCCCATCCGAACCTTCATCCAGGAGCGGATAGCCAACTACGCGTCGCGCCAGGGAAAGCGCCGGTGGTGCGACATAACACCCAGCAACGTCTACCACCTGAAGCTCCTCGACATCCTGTTCCCCGAGGCGAAGCACATATGCCTGTACCGCCACGCCCTCGATGTGACGGTCTCGGCGATGCCCACGGCCGTGCGTATCCCCGGGCTCCAGAAGCACATCTACCAGAGCTCGGGGCACGTGCCCACCGGCACGATCCGCTGGTGGTGCGAGGTGACGCGCGAGCTCCTCGAGCGCGAGCGCAACGCCCCGGACCGCTGCTTCAGGCTCCGGTACGAGGACCTGGTGAGGACCCCCGGGCAGGTGCTCGGCCCCCTGTTCTCCTTCCTCGGCCTGGCCTGGGACGAGCGCATGCTGGACAGCGTTTTCTCCTCCGCGCGCGCGGTCGGACACGAGGACGAAGAAAGCATCGGAACCGGATCGAGCCTCTCTCTCGAGGAGGTCCCCGAGGAGGTGCTCTCCGAGATGCGGCAGCTCCTTTCGGAGCTCGGGTATCCGGAGGTGAGCGCGCAGCCCCCGGCCGCCGAGGCGGCCAGGAAGGTCACCATGCCCTGGTTCTTCGAGAGCTTCCTCCCCGGACAGATCCAGTCCATGCCCGACCTGGCGGCTTCCATCGACGCCACCTTCCGGATGGCCATCGACGGTCCGGAAGGGGGGATCTGGATCGTAGACCTGCGCCCGGACCGCCTGGGGGTCCAGCCGGAGAATGGACAGGCACTCGCCACCCTCATCATGTCGGCGTCCGACCTCACCGCAGTATCCCGTGGAGCCCTGAACGCGAGCATGGCGTTCCACCAGGGGCGGTTGCGAATCGTAGGAACCCCCGATTACGACAAGCTGCACAAGCTGGTGCAACTGCTCCGGCCCACGAGTTGGAGCGCGGCGGACCCGCTGTAACCCCTATCTTGAAAGGGGCACGTTCATGAAGATCTCTCTCCTGGAGGGCTAAGCCTCGCCGCCGGCCGCAAGGGCAAGCTCCGGGGGAATCTTCGTGAAGTCCAGATACAGGACGGAATAGTCGATCCCCTTTCCCCAGTAGTCCTTCACGACACGCACTCCGTTGCCGTCTCCCACCCCCTCAGGCTCGAACCCCATCTTCATGTGGAAGAGGAGGGAGCGGAAGTTCTTGGGGAAGATGATCGCCTTGGCCCGTGTACAACCCCGCTCTTGGGTCTCTTTTCCGAACCGCCACATCAGGGTCTCCACCACCCCGCGGCCCCGGTAGTCGGGATGGCAGGCGATCACGTGGCCGTAGGCGGTCTGCGGGTCCGTCTGCGAGATAAAGCCGAACAGGTAGCCGACGACCTTGTCGCCGTCTTTGACCACGTAGGCGGTGTCGCCAAATTCGTAGAGGAACATGGGGTGGTGCACGTAGAGGAGCTTGTCGTTGGTGACCCCCCAGAACACCTCGATCTGCTCGATGATCTGGTCGAAGTCTTCTTTGGTTAGCTTGGTGATCGGCAGCACGTCGCCTCCTTGTTTCAGGCCTCTTGGCTGGACCGTCCGGAGTCGAGCAGCAGGGCGTGCAGGTAGCCGCTGAGATCCTCCAGGGTCTGGTGATCGAACAGCAGGGTCGGAGGCAGGTCTTGCCCCGTCGCGGACTTCAACCGGTTGCGGATCGTCATGGCCATCAGGGAGTCGAGGCCGTAGGACTGGAGCGGTAGCTGGAGATCCAGCTCCTGGCCGTTCGGGAGCCGCAGGATCTGGATCACCTGATCGCGTAGATACCGGGTGAGGACGCCCTTGCGCTCCTCCGGAGCCGCCGCTTGGACGAGGCCGGTGAGGTCGACTTTCGCCTCCGCGGGTTTGGCGACACGGCCGCGCCGCCCGAGCTGCTGGCGGCGTTCCAGCTCCCGTGAGAGCAGGGGCCGCTCCCGGGGGTCCGGGACCTTCTGCAGGAGGTGAGGCCAGTCGATCGGAACCACCGCGGCCTGGGTCAGGTCTGAGCCCAGCAGCCGCTCCAGCAGCTCGGTTCCCTGCTGGACCGGGATCATCCCGATCCCCTCCTCTTCCCAGAGGCCACCGGAGATGTCCTGCTTGCCCGCCGCCATGCCCACGTCGGCCCACGGCCCCCAGTTGATGCTCAGCGCCGGTAGTCCTTCTCCGCGCCGCTGGTGGGCGAGCGCGTCGAGGAAGACGTTGGCTGCCGAGTACGTCCCCATGCTGCCATAGGGGAGCCAGGGCACGACGGAGGAGAACAGGACGAAGTGGTCCAGAGGGTCGGGACGGGTCAAGGTATGGAGGTTCCAGGCCCCCTGGACCTTGGGGGCCAGGACGCCCGCGAAGCGGTTCCAGGTCTGGTTGATCAACAGGCCCTCGTCCAGCACTCCGGCGGCATGAAAGACCCCCCGCAGGGGCGGCATGGAAGCGCGGATCTTTTCGAGCAGCGCCTCGACGTCCTGCTGCTGGGCGACGTCGGCGGCGGCGACCACGATCTGGGCTCCACTCTGCCGGAGCTCCTCGACCGCTTCGGCGCCTCGCTCCGCGTTCCGGCCCACCAGGACCAGGTGCCGCGCCCCGCGCCGGACCATCCAGCGGACGACCGCGAGGCCCAGAGCGCCCAGGCCGCCCGTGACGAGGTACGTCCCGTCCGCCCGCAGCGGCGCCGCGAGGCTCAGCGGACCGCGCAGGGCCGGGCTCGCCGAAGGGGTGAACCGGGGAGCGAGCCGCTTTCCCTCGCGCCAGGCCAGGCGGTCCTCGTCAGGGGGAGCGAACAGCTCGGCGACGAGCTCGCTGGCGCCGTCCCCGGGAGCGGCGGGATCGAGGTCGACCATCAAGGGCCGCAGCTCCGGGTGCTCGAAGCCGGTCACGGCTCCCAGCCCCCAGAGCGGCGACGCATCCAGCGAGAGCGCCGCGGTTCCGGGTGCCACCGCCTGCGCGCCGCGGGTGGCGAAACAGAGGCGATGCCAGCCGGTGCGGTCGAGCCGGGACAAGGCTTGAATGAGCTGCAGCGCGCTGCCGGAGATTCGCCGCTGCGCCTCGACCCGGCCGCCGGGGGCCTCCGCCGTCGGGCTCGCGGAGAGCCCCACCAGGTGGACGGCTCCGCAGCAAGGGATTCCCCGGCCGGTCAGCTCCCGCTGCACCCTCCCGAAGAACGGCTCCGGATCCCGCGGATCCAGCCGCCAGCTTCCGCCCGCCGGCTCCTCCTCGCTCACGACGACTTCGATGCAGGTCTCCCCCCGGGCCGCGAGCGGCTCGGAGAGCCACCGGCCCTCGCCCTCGGCTCCCGTGATGATCAGCCAGACACCGGGCCGCCCGCCGTTGCGCGGTACGGCCGGCTCGGCGGGCTCGGACACCGGCGCCGGGACCCACTCCACCTCGTAGACCCAGCTCGCGAGGGGCTCGGCGGACCGCTGCTGGAGCAGCTCCTTCTCCGCCCTCTGGAGCTCGAGCCCGATCACCTCGGCCACCAGCTCGCCGTCCTCGCCATAAAGCCAGAGATCGCCGGTGAATCCGGCGGCCTCGGCGCCTCCCCCGGGCCGCAGGCGGACATGGCTCCACCGGGGCGGCTGCGACGCGCCGTAGAACCGGAGGCGCTCGATGCCGACCGGCAGATAGCTCACGTCCTTCACCGCCTCCGGCAGGGTCGGGGACAGGACGTGGAAGGCGGAGTCGAGAACGCCGGGGTGCAGGAGGAATCCAGGGCCTGGACCGCCCTCGACGGCAGGGAGCAGACGGCCCAGGGCCTCTCCTTCACCGATCCATGTCCGCTCGATCCGGCGGAAGGACGGCCCCAGCTCGATCTTGCGGCGGGCGAGCGCCTCGTAGAAAGCCGGCCCGTCGACCTCCTTGCGGCAGCGGCTGCGGATGGCGTCGAACGATGGCGGCTCCCCTCCCGCGGATGTCTCGGCGGGTCCGACCTCGCCGCTCGCATGAAGGGTCCAGCCTCCCTCCTGCCCCTCCGTGCGGGCGCGGCCGTAGATCGCGAACCGCTCTCCGCGGGAGCCGTCCCGGGTCAGGACGAGTTGCATCTCCTGCTCGCTCTCCTCCGGCATGGCGTGGGCCCGGCCGAAGACGGGGTCGCTCACCTCCTGGCTCCCCTCGTCGGCGGCCCGAGCTGCTTCCAGGGCCATCACGAGGAGGGCGGCGGCGGGGACGACGACAGAGCCGAAGACCTGGTGATCCGCCAGGAAGGCGGGATGGCGGGCGTCGAAGGCCGACTCGTAGAGCACTCCGTCGAGGGCGGGGGAGTCGATCCTCCGCTCCAGGAGCTGTCCGGAGGGCACCGGCAGGCCGGTCCTGGGCGGCCGCACGTCACACCAGTAGCGCTCGCGCTGAAAGGGATAGGTGGGGAGTCTCCGGCGGGTCCGGGGATAGTCCCGGTCGAAGCCTTGCCAGTCCACCTCGCAACCGTGCGCAAAAAGGGTCGCCAGGCTGCTCAGGATGCGGTCCCAATCGTCCTGCTTCTTCTTGAGCGAAGGGAGGAACAGCGAGCCCGAGTCCTCGCCCTCCAGCTTGGCCGCCATTCCGAGCAGGGTGGTGCCGGGCCCGATCTCGAGGAAGACGGTGCAGCCCGCCCGCCGCAACGCCTCGACTCCGGCCATGAAACGGACCGGCCGCCGCGCGTGCCGGCGCCAGTAGCCGGCGTCCATCTGGCCCGCCGTGAGGAGCTCGCCGGTGAGGTTCGAGACGAGGGGCCGCTGAGGAGGGGCGTAGCGGATCTTGCGGGCCTGGGCCTCGAGCTCGCCGAGCATCGGCTCCATCAGGGGTGAGTGGAAGGCGTGGGAGACCTGGAGGGCCTCGACGCGGATCCCGCGCCGGCCGAGCTCCTGGGCGACGGTTTCAACGGCCTGCCGGTGGCCCGAGATCACGGTATTGAGCGGGCCGTTGACGGCGGCGATGGAGACCTGGTCCGCTACCGGCCCGACCTCCAGCGCGACCTCGGACTCGCTGGCGAAGATCGCCATCATGGCCCCGTTCCGGGGCAGATCTGCCATGAGGCGGGCCCGGCGGGCGATGAGAGCGGCGCCTTCCTCCAGCGTGAAGACCCCGGCCACGCAGGCGGCAGCGTACTCGCCCACGCTGTGGCCCATCAGGGCGTCGGGGACGATCCCCCAGGACTGCCAGAGCTCCGCCAGAGCGTACTCCAGAGCGAACAACGCCGGCTGGGTGTAGGCCGTGTCGTCCAGCAGGGCTTCCTGCCCAGGCTCCGGGAACAGCACGGACAGCAGCGGCCGGTCGAGGTGGCCGTCGAGCGCCTCCTGGCAGCGCAGGAGAGCCCGCTGGAACGTCGGCTGCGTCTCGAACAGACGGCGCCCCATACCCGCGTACTGCGAGCCCTGGCCGGTGAACAGGAATGCGATCCTGGGGCGCTCGCGCCCCCGCTGGACCCCCTGAAACAGCGGACCGTCCGGGCTCTCCACGTCCGCGAGCTGCCGGGCGAGATCCTCCCGGGTGGCCCCGACCGCAGCCAGGCGGTACTTGAAAGAGGTGCGGCCGGTGTTGGCGGAGAAGCAGAGGTCCGCGAGCGGCTCCCCATCGCCCGCGGCGAGGCGCTCGCGGTAGCGCTGGGTGAGCGCCACGAGAGCGGGCTCACTACGCGCCGAAAGCGTGAGGACGTGCAGCGGACGCTCGACGGCGGCGCCGCCCAGGGCGGCCTCCTCCGGCGGCTCCTCCAGGACCAGGTGTGAATTTGTGCCGCCGAACCCGAAGGAGCTGATGCCGGCGAGGAGCGGCTGGCCGGCGATGCGCGGCCAGGGGCCGAGACTCGTCTGCACCTTGAGGCCCAGCTCCTCGAAGGGGATCTCGGGGTTGGGGGTTTTCAGGTGCAGACTGCCCGGGATCTGGCCATGGCGCATGGCGAGCGCGACCTTGATCAGGCTGGCGACGCCGGCTCCCGTCTCGAGATGCCCGATGTTCGTCTTGACGCTGCCGATGGTCAGGGGCTGCGAAGCCGGACGGCCCGGGCCGAAAACCGCCCCCAGGGCCCGGCACTCGATGGCATCGCCCACGGCCGTGCCGGTGCCGTGGGCCTCGACGTACTGGACCTGGCTCGGCGACACGCCTGCAGAGCGGTAGGCTTCGCGCAGGACCGCCTCCTGGGCGAAGCGGTTGGGCGAGGTGAGGCCGTTGGTCCGCCCGTCCTGGTTGACGGCCGTCGACCGGATCACGGCATGGATGGGATCTCCATCGGCCAGGGCTTTCGACAGGAGCTTGAGGACCACGACTCCCGCGCCCTCGCTGCGGACATAGCC
>JAICSG010000555.1 GCA_025937035.1 Thermoanaerobaculia bacterium
AGGAAGGCCTTGCGGCTGATGTGCTTTCCGTAATCCAGCCGGAAGTCGTTGGGGATGCCCGCGAGGAGGACCAGATCCGCCTCGCGCAGCGCCTCCCGCCGTTTGTGGCGGAGCTGCAGGGGATGGCCGGGGCCGAGGAGGCCGCGGGCCCCTCCCGCCAGATAGACCGGCGCGCCGATGGCGGCGATGGCCTTGGCCAGCTCTTCGGCCTTCTCCCGCGTGGGGGACGTCAGCAGCACCTGGCCGCCCAGCACCAGCACCGGGCGCTGGGCCTTGCGGAGGCGGTCCGCGGCCTTGCGGGCGTCCCCCTTCTCGGGCGGCGGAGGCGGGATCTCGGGCGCTGGAGACGGCGCGACGCGGTCCGCGCCGGCGAAGAGCCGGGCTGCGTGGCGGTTGAGATAGAGGCGGAGGGCTTTCCCCGCGAGGCCCCCCCCTTTCCCACTGGCGCCGTACCACTGGCGCACCAGGGGCTCGTCGTAGAGGAGGTCGATCGGGCACTCCAGGAAGACGGGGCCGGGCACGCCGGAGCGGGCCACGTCGAAGGCCTTCTCCAGCATCGGCACCAGCTCGCGCACAGTGGAGGCCGAGGCGGCCCATTTGACGTGCGGCTGGACCAGCGGCATCTGGTCGATGTCCTGGAGCGCGCCCCGGCCTTTGAGCAGGGTCGCCGCGGAGCCGCCCAGGAGCACCAGCGCCGATTGGGCGAGTTGGGCGTTCTTGATCGCGGTGATCGTGTTGGTGACGCCGGGGCCGGCGGTGACCGCCGCCACGCCGGGGACCCCGGTGAGGCGGAAGACCGCGTCGGCGGCGAAGACGGCGTCCACCTCGTGGCGGACGTCCACCACCCGGATGCCGCGGTGCTTGGCGCCCACGAGGATAGGTGAGATGTGCCCGCCGCAGAGGGTGAAGAGGAACCGCACCCCGCGCTCCACCAGCACCGAAGCGATCCTGTCGCCGCCGTTCATCGCCGCTCCTCCCGATCGAAAACGTGCCGGTCCAGCGTGAAGCAGGAGAACGTCCCGGTCATGACCGCCTCGCCGTCCCGCAGGACCTCGACCCGGACCCTGGATTTCCGGCCGTCCGTCTCCTCGACGACCGCCCGCGCCTCCAGCCGCTCCCCCACCCGCACCGGCTTCAGGAAGCGGGTCTCCGCGCCCCCCAGCACCACGTGGGGATCGTTCACCGCCAGCATGGCCGCGTAGTCCGCCAGCCCGAAGACGAACCCGCCATGGACCAGCCCGCGCTCGTCGGCGGCCATCTCCGGAAGGGTGACGAGGAAAGCCGAGGCACTCCCCTCGCCGAGCTCCAGGGGAGCGCCGACCCAGCGGGGGTCGATCTTGAGATGGGTCTTGGGGGTGGGAACGCCCGCGCTCACGGGCGGGGATTATATCCCTCGCCCGTGAGCCGAACGCGGAGGTCAGACCTGGGACGGGGCTGTCCCCTCCTCAGGCCGCTTGCCCGCGGAGCGCAGCTCGACCAGCTTGCTCAGGAGGTCGAACCAGAAGGGCGCGCCGAGCGAGAGAGCGGCGGCGGTCAGGAACATTCCCAGGAAGTGTCTTTGGAGCCAGAATCCGAGGAGCTTCCGGAACCCTGGGCGCTCCATGCCGGCGTGCTTCGAGTCCGCCGCCAGCCATTCCCGATAGGTCGCTCCACGGCCGAACGGGAACAGGGGGACGTCCAGTTTCGTCAGTTGCTGCTGCGTCTCTTTGACCGCTTGGTGGATCTTGTCGACGTCCGTACCCTCTGGTTGTTTCGAGCCTTTCTGATCCTGGCTCGCCTTGGAGCCGGCTGACGCGGGCGGCTGGCTCGCTTGAGCGGTGTCCGAGGTCACGGGAGGATCGGAGGACATGCCGGCGGCATCACTCGTGGTCTGGACATCGGCCGCAGGGGCTCCCGCGGCGGGAGCAGGAGCCGACGCCGGAGCTCCGGGGTTCGCATTGTCAGACTGATTCTGCTGATTCTTCGGGCCGGTCGGCGCACTACGGACCTCTTCCTCGGCCGCCTTCACGAGCGCGGCGCGCAGGACCGGATCCGTCCACAGGGTCTGGGAGATATAAACCGTGTCCACTCCGACCCCGAAGCTCACGAGGATCGAGATCACCAGGATGATCCTCTTGACCTCGCGCTTGTACCAGCCGGACACCCGCTCCATGGAGCCGTCGAACCAGGCGCCCAGGTTGGTCTTGAGCTTGTCGTAATCGCCTTGCGCGTCTTCCACCAGAGCCAGCAGGGCCTTTCGTATGTGATCTTCCGGAATGCTTTCGATCGCCAGACGGAATTCCTCCACCGACTGGGGAAAGCCGACGGGGCCCGCTTGAGCGCTCGTCATGGCGCTCTCCGCATGGCTGATGAAATCCTCCAGCTGTTTCTTGGTGTCCGGATCGGTGATCTTGGTTACGGCATCCTTCGCCGCCTGGATCGCGGGATCGGCGGCAGGGACTTTCCGGCCCACCGAGTCGAGCAGCGTCATCACGAAGGTCTTGGTCGGAATGTAGGATGGCTTACCTCGCCAGGCGATGCCGAGCTTGCTCGCCAGGTACTCGATCGGCGCCCAGAGACTGTCCGCGGGCACCAGCCCCTGGATCAGGTGATGGTTATAGACGTCTTCCGAGAGGCTTGGCCCGAGCAGGTTGCCCAGGGATTTCTGCAGGCCCTTGGCCCGGAGCGCGGTGAAAGAGGTGATCCCCTCGTTGATCGTCGAGCAGAGAAGGCTCAGCAACGTATAGATGAGAACCAGGCCGATGGCGACGTTCAGCAATGTGAAGTCCATACGATCCTCCTGATCAGAGCTGGCGAATTCCAAACGTGATCGATCCGTTCTGCTGCCCGGCTTCGAGAATGAGTTGTTCTTTGCGAATCGCCTGACCGCTTCCTTCCTTGAAGACCAAGATGGGCCGGTTGACGTCGCGGGGCACGGTCAGAGGCATGATCGCGTCCATGGGCAACGGTGCGTCGGGCAGGATCTCCAGCGACGCCGCACCGATCACGTAGAGCTGCTCGCCGTCCTCCAGCTTCAGCGAGTCGAGCTCCAGGGCGGCGACCGAATGGGTAGCCGCGGCGAGGATCAGGTTGGAGCCGCCCGGGGCGAGCATAGTCACGGCCGCCGTGAAGACCGACGAGAACAGGCCGGTCAAAAATTTCGTGATCTTGGAAGGGACCTCGACGTCGGTCAGTTGTACCACCAGCATCGTCGGACCGATCACCTCTTCCTTGAAGACGATCCGGTCCGCGTAGGTGTGAGGCGCCGCGTCGAAGCTCAGGGTCATCTCCTCGCCGAGCGCGAGGGGCTTGACCGTGGTGACCGTGGGCTTGCCCGGGCACGGATAGATCAGCGACGCGGTGAGCAGGTTTCGCCCATCCTGGCGCGTCACCTCGCCGTTCTTCTGCACGGTCAACGACTTCAGGGTGATCTCGAGGACTCTGCCCGCCATCGGACCTCCTCAAAAATTCAGGATTTGCCTCGATGATACTACGGACACAGGAGCCGGCCTGGGGTAATCTTCATGCCGTGATCTGGCCCGGCGACGCGACTTCCCTGGAGGACGACCTCCGCCGCTCCGTGCGGGGCGAGGTCCGTTTCGACTCGGGGTCCCGGGCCCTCTATGCCACCGACGCCTCGAACTACCGGCAGGTGCCGATCGGGGTGGTCGCTCCTCTCGATCCGGAGGACGTGGCCGCGGCCGTGGCGGCCTGCCGGCGGCATGGGGCTCCGATCGTCCATCGGGGAGCGGGGACCAGCTTGGCCGGACAGTGCTGCAACGTGGCGGTGGTGATGGATCTATCCCGCCATCTGACCGGCGTGCTGGCGGTCGATCCCGAGCGGCGGA
>JAICSG010000138.1 GCA_025937035.1 Thermoanaerobaculia bacterium
ATGGCCCCCTCGGTCGAGGGGCAGGTGGACGTCTACCGGCAGGCGTACGAGAACGCCGGGGTCGACCCCCGCACGGTCTCCTACATCGAATGCCACGGCACCGGCACGGCGCTGGGCGATCCGATCGAGATCGCGGCCCTGTCGAAGGTCTTCGCGGACCCCGAGCGCCGCAACTACTGCGCCATCGGCTCGCTGAAGACCAACATCGGCCACCTGGACACCGCGGCGGGGGTCTGCGGGCTGATCAAGGCGGCGCTGGCGCTCCATCATGGAGCGATCCCGCCCAGCCTGCACTTCGAGAAACCCAACCCGCGGATCGACTTCGCCAGCAGCCCGTTCTTCGTCAACACCGAGCTGCGCCCCTGGCCGGAAGGGAAGCTCCGGCGGGCCGGCGTGACCTCGCTGGGAATGGGGGGGACCAACGTGCACCTGGTGCTGGAGGAGGCTCCCGCGGCGGTGCCCACCAGCGCCTCGCGCCCCAAACAGCTCCTGCTTCTCTCGGCCAAGAGCGCCGCCGCCCTGGAGCGCTCGACGGCCCGCCTGGCCGACCATCTGAGAGACAATCCGGAGCTCGACCTGGCGGACGTGGCCTTCACCCTCACCCAGGGGCGAAAGGGCTTCCAGCACCGCCGGGCCCTGCTGACGGCCGATCCCGCGGATGCCGCGGCGGCTCTGGAGACGCTCGACCCCGAGCGGCTGCTCACCACCGCCCCGGAGGCCGGCGATCATCCGGTGGCCTTCCTCTTCCCGGGGCAGGGGGCGCAGTACCCCGGCATGGCGCGCGGCCTCTATGAGACCGAGCCCTCGTTCCGCGACGACGTCGACCTCTGCTGCCGGCTGCTCCAGCCCCATCTGGGATTCGACCTGCGCCAGGCGCTGTTCGAGGACGGCGATCCGGAGCGGCTGCAGCACACCCAGCTCGCCCAGCCGGCCCTCTTCGTCGTCTCCTGGGCCGTGGCGCGGCTGTGGATGAGCTGGGGGGTGCGGCCGGAGGCGATGCTGGGCCACTCGATCGGCGAGTACGTGGCGGCCTGCCTGGCCGGCGTTTTCTCGCTGGAGGACGCCCTGGCGGTGGTGGCGGTGCGCGGCCGGCTGATGGGCCAGATGCCGCCCGGCGCCATGCTCGGCGTGCCGCTCCCCGAGGCCGAGGTCCTCCCCCTGCTGGGCGAGGAGCTGTCGCTGGCGGCGGTCAACCGGCCGGCGGTCTCGGTGGTCTCGGGGTCCGTCGAGGCGATCGAGGAGCTGGCGGCTCGCTTGAGCGAGCAGGGGCTGGCCTGCCGGCGGCTGCACACCTAGAACGCCTTCAACTCGCGGATGATGGACCCCATCCTCCAGCCCTTCCTGGAGCAGGTGAGGCGGGTGCGCCTGGAGCCGCCGCGGCTGCCGTTCCTCTCGAACGTCACCGGCACCTGGATCCGCCCGGAGGAGGCGACCGATCCGGCCTACTGGGTGCGCCAGCTCCGCCAGGCGGTGCGCTTCGCCGACGGCGCCGCCCTGCTGCTGGCCGAGCCGCGCCGTATCCTGCTGGAGGTGGGCCCAGGCAACACCCTCTCGACGCTGGCCCGCCAGCACCCGGCGGCGGGCCCGGGGCACGCCATGATCGCCACCGTCCGCCACCCCAAGCAGGCGGACGCCGACGAGACCGTGCTCCTCCAGGCGCTCGCCCGCTTCTGGCTGGCCGGCGGGGAG
Organism: Thermoanaerobaculia bacterium; assembly: GCA_025937035.1. Taxonomy (GTDB): domain Bacteria; phylum Acidobacteriota; class Thermoanaerobaculia; order Multivoradales; family UBA5704; genus DATARR01. Next base: position 1,690 of record JAICSG010000138.1, read on the forward strand.
ATCGACTGGACGGCCTTCTGGGCGGGGGAGCGGCGGCGCCGGGTGGCGCTCCCCACCTACCCCTTCGAGCGCCAGCGCTACTGGGTCGATCCGCTCCCCAAGAGCGCCTCCCCCCGCCGCCCGGCCGGCCGGCGCCACGACCCCGCGGAGTGGCTCTACGTGCCGGTCTGGAAGCAGGCCCGCCTGCCCGTCGCCGCCGAGGCGCCGGCCGAGGCGGGGGAGAGCTGGCTGGTCTTCCTCGACCGCCACGGCCTGGGCGAGGCCCTGGCGCGGCGGCTGGAGGCGGGCGGGCGCGCCGTGGTCCGGGTCTCCGAGGGAGAGGCCTACGCCCACGGGCCGGCGGGCTTCACTCTCGCGCCGGGCCGGCGGGCGGATTACGACTCCCTGCTCGACGCCCTGGGCCGCACGCCGACCCACGTCCTGCATCTCTGGAACGTCACCTCCGGGCCTTTGGAGACCGACCCGGCGCTCGACCGCGCCTTCTACAGCCTGATCTATCTGGCCCAGGCGCTGGGGCGGCAGAGCGTCACCGATCCCACGGCGGTCACCGTGGTCGCGAACGGCCTCTGCGACGTCACCGGCGAGGAGCCGCTGGAGCCCGTGAAGGCGGCGCTGCTGGGGCCGGTGGCGGTGATCCCGCGCGAGTACCCGAGCCTCTCCTGCCGGGCCGTGGATGTGACCCTGGGCGGGCCCCTGGAGCGCGCCGCCGGGCAGATCCTGGGAGAGATCCAGCGCGCGGCGGGGCCGGAGACGGTCGCCTTCCGCGGCAACCTGCGCTGGGCGCGCGAGTACGAGCCATCCTCTCTCCCGGCGCCGCCGGAGGGAGCCGCGCCGGGGCTGCGCCAGGGCGGGGTCTGCCTGATCACCGGCGGCATGGGGGGCATCGGCCTGGAGCTGGCCGAGCACCTGGCCCGGGAGGCCCAGGCGAAGCTGGTGCTGGTGGGCCGCTCCGCCTTCCCCGAGCGGGAGCGCTGGGCGGACTGGCTGGCCCTGCACGACGAGAGCGATCCCATCCGCCGCAAGATCGAGCGCCTGCTGGCCCTCGAGGAGCTGGGGGGAGAGGTGCTGGCCCTGTCGGCCGACGTGGCCGATCCGGCGGCGATGCGCGAGGTCGTGGCGTCGGCCGAGCGCCGCTTCGGCGCCATCCACGGGGTGATCCACGCCGCCGGCGTGCCGGGCGGCGGGCTGCTCCAGGGGAAGAGCCCCGAGGTGGCCGAGCCGGTGCTCGCCCCCAAGGTGCGCGGCACCCTGGCTCTGGCGGAGATCCTCGCCGGCCGCCAGCTCGACCTCTTCGCCCTCACCTCCACGGTCACCGTGCTCCTGCCGGAGATCGGGCAGACCGACTACGTGGCGGCCAACGCCTTCCTCGACGCCTTCGCCGCGGCGCGGGCGCGGACGGGGGAGCCGGTGGTGTCGATCAACTGGGACGCCTGGCGGGAGGTCGGCATGGCCCTCTCGACCGAGGTGCCCGAGGAGTGGCGGGCGAAGCGCCAGGAGAGCCTGGCCCAGGGGCTCACGTCGCGCGAGGGGGTGGAGGCCTTCCGGCGGATCGTGGCTTCGGGGCTGCCGCAGGTGGTGGTCTCCACCCTCGACCTCCAGCGGCGGCTGGCCGAGAGCGCCCAGGGGGTGCCGCTGGCCGCCCTTCTGGAGTCGGCGCCGGCTCCCGCTCACGCCCGGCCGGCGCTCGCCACCGCCTTCGTGCAGCCGCAGAGCGACCTGGAGCGCGGCATCGCCGAGGTCTGGCAGGAGATCCTGGGGGTCGATCCGGTCGGCCTGCACGACAACTTCTTCGAGCTGGGCGGCAACTCGCTGGCCGGCCTGCGGCTGGTGCAGCGGCTGCGGGAGCGGCTGGGGGCCGGCCTCTCGGAGGTCAGCCTGTACGAGGCGCCCACGGTGGGCGCCCTGGCCCGCGCGATCGCCGCCCAGGCGCCCGGAGAGACGGAAGAGGCTCCGGCCGGCGTGGCGCCGGCCGAGCAGGAGAGCCGGCAGAGGGGAGAGCGCCGCAAGGCGCGGCTGCTCGGCAGAAGGGGAATCGCCGGATGAAGCGGATCGTTCTCCGCGGCCTCGCCGCGCTGGTCTTTTCTTACCCCGCGGTGGCGCAGACCGTCCCGCCGGCGACCCCCATCACAGCCGAGCCGCAGGTCCCCGGCCACTACGTGGCCTCGCCGGTCCGCTTCGCCGCGCCGCCGGTGATCGACGGCAAGCTCGACGACGCCGTCTGGCGGACGGCGGCCAAGCTGGACGGCTTCAAGCAGCTCGTCCCGGACGAGGGGCAGCCGGCCACCGAGCCGACCGAGGTCTTCCTGGGCTACGACGATGAAAACCTTTATATCGGAGCCCGCTGCTACGACTCGGAGCCGCAGAAGGTGTTCGCCACCGCCCTCGCGCGCGACTCGGAGATCATCTACGACGACACCCTGCAGGTGATCATCGACACCTACCGCAGCGGCCGGAACGGCTTCCTCTTCACCACCAACTCGGCGGGGGTCGAGGTCGACGCCCTGGTGCGCAACGAGGGGGAGGAGGTCAACTACAACTGGGACGCCATCTGGACGGTGCGCAGCACGCGCGACTCCGGCGGCTGGTCGACCGAGATCGCCATCCCCTGGCGGACCCTGCGCTTCCCCAACGCGCCGGAGCAGGACTGGGGGTTCAACGTCGAGCGCTTCGTCTCGCGCAAGCAGGAGCGGAGCTACTGGAAGCCGATGCGGCTCGCCTACGGCTTCTACGCCCCCTACAAGATCTCCCAGTTCGGCGAGCTGACCGGCCTCGCGGGGGTGCGGCAGGGGAGCCGCTTCCACTTCGCTCCCTACCTGCTGGCCGGCGGCGAGCGGCGGGCGAGCGACGGCGACACCTCGACGAACGGCCGGCTGGGCGGCGACGTCAAGGTGAACGTCACCACCGACCTGGTGGCCGACCTCACCTACCGCACCGACTTCTCCGAGACCGAGGCGGACGAGGCGAACGTCAACCTGACCCGCAGCCCGCTGCTGTTCCCGGAGAAGCGCCCCTTCTTCCTGGAGGGGGCGAGCCTGTTCTATTTCGGCGACCGGCCGGAGCCCAACCACCCGAACGACGAGAACTTCCTCTTCTTCAGCCGGCAGATCGGCCTCACCCCCGACGGCCGGGCGGAGATCCCTCTCCTCGGCGGCGTCAAGCTGACCGGCCACCAGGGGCCTTACGACGTGGGGGCCCTGAGCCTCCAGACCGAGGCGGTCCACAAGCCGGACGGCTACGGCGGCCGGGTCGACGAGCCGCGCACCACCTACAGCGTCCTGCGGATGAAGCGACTGATCGGCGACAGCTCCTCGTTCGGCGTCCTGGGGATCTCCAAGGATGCCACCGGCGATCAGAACCGGGTGGGCGGCTTCGACTGGGACGTCTCCCTGGGGCCCAGCCTGCGCAACGGCGGCTACTTCGCCAAGAGCTCCACCCCCGGCCTCTCGGGGAAGGACTGGACGGGCTCCACCGACTTCTACTGGGACAGCCGCAACCTGCGCTTCCACTACGTCTACACCGAGGTCGGCCAGAATTTCAACGACGAGCTGGGCTACATCAACCGCATCGGCGTGCGCCAGTACCGGGCCGACAACAACCTCGTGCTGTGGCCCGAGCATGGGCCGTTCCGGCAGGCCTGGTTTACGTACAATTTCGACTACATCGCCGATCGCAATACCAACGAGGTGCAGACCCGGATCAACAACGTCCAGGCCAACGCCTACTTCCACAACGCGGCCGGGATCTCCTTCAAGGCCTATGACGAGCTGGAGGTCCTGACCACGCCGCTGCAGATCAAGCGCGGGCTGCTCATCCCGCCGGGCTCGTACGAGTTCATCAACTATTTCGTGGGCTTCCAGAGCGACTACACGAAGGCGGTCGGCAGCGCCGGGCAATTCGCCTGGGGGGACTACTACGACGGCCACTACTTCCGGGCCATCGGCTACGCCAACTACCGCCCGTGGGCCGGCGTGCTGGCGGAGATCACCGCCCAGCGCACCCAGGTCGATCTCAAGGAGGGGAGCTTCACCGAAGACATCCTCCTGGGCCAGCTCGCCTACTCCTTCACCCCCCGGCTGTCCACCCGGCTGTGGGTGCAGTGGGCCCGCGACACGAACCTGCGCGAGAAGCTCGACGTCGACTGGGAGCTCCGGCCGGGCTCGCATCTGTTCGTGGTCTATCAGGACATCCGCAGCTACGTCGACTTCTTCGATCCCCGGCAGCCGGTGTTCGGCACGCCGGGCCGCCAGCTCCTCACCAAGATCGTGTTCCTCTTCTAGGAGCCCAGTGAGATGAATCCGCCGCGCCGAGAGCCGACCGGCACCGAGATCGCCATCGTGGGGATGGCCGGGCGTTTCCCCGGCGCCCGTGACGTCCAGGAGCTGTGGAAGAACCTGCGCGCCGGGCGAGAGGCGGTGCGCTTCCCCGAGGCCGCGGAGCTGGCCGCCCGCGGGCTCGACGCCGCCCGGCTGGCCGATCCCCACTGGGTCAGGGCGGTCTCCCAGATGGAGGGCTACGACTGCTTCGACGAGCTCTTCTTCGGCATCAACCCGCGCGAGGCCGAGCTGATGGACCCGCAGCACCGGGTGCTCCTCGAATGCGCCTGGGAGGCCCTGGAGAGCGCCGGCTACGATCCGCAGGGGCTGGGCGGCCGGGTGGGCGTCTACGCCGGCGCCACCCTCTCGACCTACCTGCTCTTCCACCTGATCGGCAATCCGCTGGCGGCCGGCGCCGATCCGCTGCAGGTGGTGCTGGGCAACGCCTCGGACGCGCTCGCCACCCGCCTCTCCTACAAGCTCAACCTGCGGGGGCCCAGCCACGCCGTGCAGTGCGCCTGCTCGACCTCGCTGGTGGCCGTCCACCTGGCGGCCCAGGCGCTGCTCAACGAGGAGTGCGACCTGGCGCTGGCCGGCGGAGTGTCGATCCAGGCCGACGCCGGGCTCGGCTACCGCTACGTGCCGGGGTCGGTGGTGTCGCCGGACGGCCACTGCCGGGCCTTCGACGCCGCGGCCCAGGGGAGCCTCTTCGGCTCCGGGGTGGGGCTGGTGGTGCTCAAGCGCCTGGAGGACGCCCTGGCCGACCGCGACACCATCCGCGCCGTGATCCTGGGCTCGGCGGTGACCAACGACGGCAGCCTGAAGGTCGGCTTCACCGCCCCCGGGGTCGAGGGGCAGGCGGCGGCGATCAGCGAGGCCCTGGCGGTGGCCGGGGTCGATCCCGAGACCGTCGGCTACCTGGAGGCCCACGGCACCGGCACGGCGCTGGGCGATCCGATCGAGATCCAGGCGGTGACCCGCGCCTTCCGCGAGTACACGGCGCGCAAGGGGTTCTGCGCCATCGGCTCGGTGAAGAGCAATCTGGGGCATCTGGACGTGGCCGCCGGGGTGACCGGGCTGATCAAGACCGTGCTGGCCCTGGAGCACGGCGAGATCCCGCCCACGCTCCACTTCGAGAAGCCCAGCCCGCGCATCGACTTCGCCGCCTCGCCGGTCTACGTCAACGCCGCCCTCTCCCCGTGGCCCCAGACGGCCGGGCCGCGGCGGGCGGGGTGAATTCCTTCGGCCTGGGCGGCACCAACGCCCACGTGGTGCTGGAGGAGGCGCCGGCGCCCGAGCCGGCCCTCCACACCCGCCCCTGGCAGCTCCTCACCCTCTCCGCCCGCACCCCCGAGGCCCTGGCGGTGGCGGGGGAGCGGCTGGCGGCTTATCTCGCGGAGACTCCGGAGCTCGATCTGGCGGACGCCGCCTACACCCTGGCGGCCGGCCGCCGGCCCTTCGGCTTCCGGCAGGCCCTGGTCTGCCGCGACGGGGAGGACGCCGCGGCCTGCCTGGCGGCGGGCGATCCGGTGCGCCTGCTGACCTCCAAGATGGCGGCCGAGGGGTGGCCGGAAGCGGGCCGGCCGGTGGCCTTCGTCTTTCCCGGGCAAGGGTCGCAGCACGTGGGGATGGGGCGCGACCTCTACGAGTCCGAGCCCCTGTTCCGCGACGAGATCGACCGCGCCGCCACCCACCTCCTGCCGCGCCTCGGGCTCGACCTGCGCCGGGTCCTCTACCCGGCGGCGGGCGGCGAGGCCGAGGCGGCGCGCCAGCTCGCCCGCACTGTCGTGGCCCAGCCGGCCCTGCTGGCGGTGGAGGTCGCCCTGGCCCGCCTGCTCGGCTCCTGGGGGGTGCGGCCCGCCGCCATGCTGGGCCACAGCCTGGGCGAGTACGCGGCGGCGGTGATGGCGGAGGTCTTCACCTTCGAGGCCGCCCTCGCCTGGGTGGCCGAGCGCGGGCGCCTGATCGAGCAGGTCGGCGAAGCCGGCAGCATGCTGGCGGTGCCGCTCCCGGAGGCGGAGATCGTGCCCTTCCTTGCCGGCGGTACCGGCGAGGTGCATCTGGCGGCGTTGAATGCCCCCTCGCTGGTGAGCGTCTCCGGTCCGGCCGCCGCCCTGGCGGAGCTCACCTCCCGGCTGGCCGCCGAGGGGGTGGTGGCGCTGCCGCTCCAGGTCGCCTTCGCCGGCCACTCGCCGCGCACCGAGCCGGTGATGGCCCCCTTCCAGGCGCGGGTCGCGGCGGTGGGCCCCAAAAAGCCCGCGATCCCCTTCGTGTCGAGCAGCTCGGGGACCTGGATCGGCGCGGCGGAGGCGGCCGATCCCGGCTACTGGGCGCGGCACCTGCGCCAGCCGGTGCGCTTCTCCGACGGCGTCGAGACGCTGCGC